>JACZKN010000263.1 GCA_014859985.1 Candidatus Krumholzibacteriia bacterium
GCGCCCGCGGCAGCGGCCGGGCGGGCGCGGCGGCCGATTGCGGCTTCTCGAGGATCAGCCGGGCCAGGCGCTCGGGCACCTGTTCGATGGTCACGGGGTCGGGCGCCCGTGCCGGGGCCAGGAGGATCACGAGCAGGGTCAGCAGGCCCACGACCCCGGCGCCGGCCAGGCAGCGCCGCAGTTCGGGGTCCGTGCGGCCCCACAGGGGCTGGTGGTAGACTCGGCAGACGGGATCGTGGGCGGCCGACGCCATCTCAGGACACCCCGATCACGGCCAGCGAGATGTCCGCGTAGCCGCTGTGGCTGCAGGTGAACATGACGCGCTCGAGCAGGGCGAAGGGGATGGCCCGGTCGCCCTGGATGGAGACGCGGCCGCGGAACGCGTCCTCGTCGCCGCGGCGGCGGGAGATCTCGGCGCCCCGGGCGCGGGTCTCGTCCAGGCGTACGGCCAGCGGGGCGATCACCGGATCGGCGCCGGCCAGCGCGTCGGCGATGGTGCCCACGGCCTGGCCGTCGAGCATGATGGTGTCGTCGAAGACCGCGACCACCACCGAGTCGGCGGGGCGCCCGTCGCTGGTGGACTCGGGCAGGTCCACGCCGGGCACCGGCGTGATGACCTCGCCCTCGACCACGAAGCTCTTGAGCAGGAACAGCAGCAGCACGGTCAGGATGTCCATCATCGAGGTCATCCGCAGGGTCGTCTGCCGCCTGCCCGCCTTCGTCCTGCGTCGTCCGTGTCGCATCCTCATGGGTTCTCCCGGCGGTCAACGGGCGCCGCGCAGGGCGACGCCGGGCAGGCCGGCCCCCCGCGCGATGTCCATGACCGCGATGATCTCGTCGTAGCGCGTGTCCGGCAGCGAGACGACCGTGACCTCATGGTTGCCCGGATGGCGGCCCGCCGCTTCGGCCAGCGCCGCCGCCAGGAGCTTCTGCGGCTCTTCCCCGGCGCGGGCGATGCGCACCGGCGGCAGGCCCCGGCCCCGGACCGTATACGCTTCCCCGGTCACGGCGATCTCCAGGCCCGGGCCCGCGTCGGCAGCCGCGTCGGGTGCGTCGGCGGCGGGCCCGTCCATGTCGATCACGGTCACGTTCAGGAACACGGCCGAGATGAGCAGCATCGGGATCAGGGCCACGAAGAGGTTCATCAGCGGCATCGTGTCCAGGTCCTCGGCGATCAGTTCACGCAGGCTGCGTCGTCGCGTGTGGCGCATGGCTGGCAGCTCCCGTCCGCCGTCACGCCGCGCGGCGCTCGGCCGAGCCGCCGCCGCGCACCAGGGCCTGGATCAGGCGCACGCTGGTCTCGTCCACCTCTTCGGCGATCACGTCGACGCGGCTGGCCAGGAAGCCGTGGGCCAACAGGGTCGGCACCGCGACGATCAGGCCGAAGGCCGTGGTGTTGAGCGCCTGCGAGATGCCCGAGGCCAGGAAGGCCGAGCGCATGGCCGGGTCGGCCGCGCCCACGGCCGAGAACGCCGTGGTCAGGCCGAAGATGGTGCCCAGCAGGCCGAGCAGCGTGGCCGCATTGGCCAAGAGGCCCAGGAACGGCAGGCGGCGCGACAGCCGCGGCAGGGCGATGACCGCGGCGCCCTCGGCCGCCAGGTGCAGCTTGTCCTCGTCACGGACGTTGCGCAGGATCACGGCCTCGGCCACGCGGGCCACCGGGCCGCCCACCTTGCGGCACAGTTCGACGGCCTGGGCCAGTTCGCCGATGCTGACCAGCCGCAGCAGGTCGCGGGTCAGCCTGCCGCTGTTGACGGAGGCGGCGCGGCCGACGATCCACATCCGTTCGGCGACGATGGCCAGGCACAGGACGCCGGTCGCGAGGATCACGTACATGAACGGACCCCCGGACTGGAAGAAGTTGGCGAAGGCGGCAAGGGGATTCATCGGGTTGTCTCCTCTGCTGGGGTCGGGGTCTGGTCCTCCGGCCCGGCGGTGTTCACGGGCGGGATCGGCAGGGCGGTGCGGACGATGCGCAGCCGGGCCGGCACGGCGGCGCTCCGCAGCACGTCCAGGGGACCGGGCCGGTAGCGGCGGGCGGTGTCGTCGCGGAAGCGCAGGTGGTCGCGGGAGGAGATGAACAGCACCTGGGGCACGTCCACCTCGCCCTCGATGGCGACGGCGTAGACGACATCGTTGACCAGGCCGCTGTTGAGCTGGTGAAAATGATCGAACCGGCCGGCGCTGAACCGGGCCAGGCCGCCGCCGA
>JACZKN010000264.1 GCA_014859985.1 Candidatus Krumholzibacteriia bacterium
GGCCCCCCGGGGGGCCCGCCCGGGCTCGTCGGCGGGCGGCGGCGGCGTTCAGCCGGCCGGCCGCAGGTCGGGGAAACGCTTGTCCAGCTTGCTGTTCCAGTCGGCCACGCGGTCGGCGACCTTGGCCAGCGCCGCCGCGTCGCCGCTGATCGTGACGCTCTCGATGGCGTCCCCGCCGCGGATGGCGTCCACCACCGCCTGGTCCGCCGGCCCGCACACCCGGCCGAACACCGAGTGCTTGCGGTCCAGCCACGAGGTCTCCACGTGGGTGATGAAGAACTGGCTGCCGTTGGTGCCGGGGCCGGCGTTGGCCATGGACAGCACACCCGGGGCGTCGTGGCGCAGGTCGGGGTCGAACTCGTCCTCGAAGCGGTAGCCGGGACCGCCGGTGCCGGTGCCCTCGGGGCAGCCGCCCTGGACCATGAACCTGTCGATGACCCGGTGGAAGGTCAGGCCGTCGTAGAAGCCGCGGCGGGCCAGGTTGGTGAAGTTGGCCACGGTCAGCGGCGTCCGGTCGGCGAACAGGTCCAGGTTGATGGTGCCCTTGCTGGTGGTGATGGCGGCTTTGAGGTCGGCCACGGGGATCTCCTCGGTTGGGGGACGGGCGCGGCGGCCCGGAAAACGGCGTCACGGGCGTAATGTAGCGGATCGGGCGCCGATGGCCAGCGCGATTCCCGTTGGGCCGCGGGCGCGGATTCAACTACCATGCGTACGGACCCCCGCGGAAGGACCCGGCCATGAGCCCGTATTTCCAGGCTTCGACCCTGAGCAAGACCGTGCTGCTGCTGCTCGTGCTGGGCATCACCGCCGTCTTCCTGTCGATGATCCGGCCCTTCCTCACGGCGGTGCTGCTGGCGGGCATCTTCACCTCCCTGACGCGGCCCCTGTACCGGCGGTTGCTGAAGGTGACGCGGGGGCGCAAGCCCCCGGCCTCGCTGCTGTGCCTTTTGGTGATCGTGCTGGTGATCATCGCGCCCCTGGGCTTTCTGGTGGGGGTGGTCACCGCCCAGGCCGTGCGGGTGGCCAACTCGGCGGCGCCCTGGGTGCAGGAGCGGTTCGAGAATCCCGAAGAGACGATGGCCTGGCTGCATCGGCAGCCCTTCTACGACCGCTTCGTCCCCTACCGGGACGACATCCTGAACAAGGTGAGCGAGATCGTGGGCACCCTCAGCAGCCTGCTGGTGGGCGGCCTGTCGGCGGTCACCATCGGCACGGTGGAGTTCTTCTTCATGCTCGCGATCATGCTCTACGCCATGTACTTCTTCCTGATCGACGGCGACAAGCTGCTGGACCGCATCCTCTACTACCTGCCCCTGGAGGACCAGGACGAGCGGCGGCTGATGGAGAAGTTCACCTCCGTGACCAGGGCCACCATCAAGGGCTCCCTGGTCATCGGGGTCCTGCAGGGAGGGCTCGCGGGGCTCGCCCTGTGGGTCGTGGGCATCCCCAGCGCCCTGTTCTGGTCGGTGATCATGATCGTGCTGTCCATCATCCCGGGCATCGGCACGGCGCTGGTCTGGCTGCCGGCGGCGGTGATCCTGGCGATCGGCGGCAGCTGGGGCAAGGCCTTGGGCCTGGCCCTGTTCTGCGGTCTGGTGGTCAGCAGCATCGACAACCTCCTGCGGCCGCGCATGGTGGGCAAGGACACCCAGCTGCCGGACCTGCTGATCCTGCTGGCCACCCTGGGCGGGATCGCCCTGTTCGGGCTGCTGGGCTTCATCATCGGTCCCATCGTCGCGGCCCTGTTCGTGACCACCTGGGAGATCTACGGCGTGGTCTTCAAGGACATGCTGCCGGCGGGGCGGCGGACGCCGCCGGGGTCCTGATCCGTCTTTGCCCCGATGCCCGCGAGACCCTATGTTCAGGCGATGCCGTTCGCCCGGCGCAACCGGACGCCTGCGGGGCCGTAATGTCTCCGGCGTCTTGCACTTGTTTCATGGGGGCATGATGACCGCGAACCCTCGCGCCGGGGCACGCCTGGCCTTGCGATCCCTGCTGCCCTTCCTGCTCGCCGCCGCGGCCGCCGCCCCGGCCGGCGCCGAGCCGTCGGCGGACCTGCGCGACGAGACCCCCGACCGTCCCGACGGCATCCACGTCCTGGACGGCAGTTACGTGCTGAATGCCGGCGACCTGCACGTGAACATCACCAACCACGGGCTGATCGGCTCCCAGTACAGCACCACCCTGCCGTATGCCAACGCGCCTTCGGCCCAGTGGCCGGCCGGCTCGGGGGACGAGTACCTGTTCGGCGCCGGCCTGTGGATCGGCGCCCGTGTCGACGGCGAGACCGTGGTCACCACCGGCCAGCCGGAACGCGAACTGCGACCCGAGGACGACCTGCGCGCCACCATCTACGAGGCCCGGGACCGCACCATCACCCGGCCCTATCCCGACGACCGGCCCCGCGGCAACCGCCTGCCCGACGCCCTGCCCGACGACGACCTCGACGGCCTCATCGACGAGGATCCCCTCAACGGGCTCGACGACGACGGCGACGGCCTCATCGACGAGGACTTCGGGCAGATCGGCGACCAGATGATGGTCTGCACCATGCACGACGACCTGCCCCTGGTGCAGGAGATCTACCCCGCCCACCATCCGATCGGCGTGACCGTGATCCAGACGGCGTCGGCCTGGTCCGGCACGGACTACCGGAACATCATCGCCCTGGACTACGCCATCACCAACAGCAGCCCGCGTCCCCTCGAGGACGTCTACCTGGGCTTCTACGTGGACTGCGACATCCAGAACCGGCGCGACGGCAGCACCCGGCCCGACGACCTGACCGGCTACTTCGACGGCGTGATGCGCGACCCCCAGGGCACCTACCACCGCATGCAGGTGGGGTGGATGAAGGACGCCGCCGCGCAGGACCCGCTGCCCGGGGTCCTCGGCGTGGTCTTCCTGGACCACGACACCGACTTCCGCGACCGCACCGCGCCCCACCTGGCGCGGGTGCGCAGCTACCAGTCCTTCGCCACCAACGCCAGCGTGTTCCAGGACGGGGAACCCCAGTCCGACGAGGACCGCTACGCCCTGATGGCCAGCCGCCACAGCGACGCCGACGCCCGCCCGGACCGACCCGCGGACTTCAAGTTCCTGCTCTCGAGCGGGCCCTTCGACGACGTACCGCCGGGCCGGACCCTGCACTACCGCATCGCCCTGGTGGTGGGCAACGGCATGGACGACATGCTGGAGACCGCCCTGCGCGCCTCGCAACTGCAGCGCGGGCGCTGGTTCGACGTGGACGACGATGGCGGCACCGGCGCCGGCGGGCGGGAGACCAAGGTCTGCATGGGCGACTATCCGCGCTATGCGGACGGCAACGAACCCCTGTTCGACTACCGGGCCGCGTTCATGGACGAGGCCTGCGTCGGCACCGAACCGGTGTTCGGATACGAGCTGATCAGCAAGGAGCAGATGTCCCTGGAGCCCGACGGCCGCTACTGCATCTGGGTGAACACCGACAACTGCGAGGAGTGCTTCCGCAGCGCCGGCGAAGAATGCACCCTGGCCAACGACCTGTACTGGTCCTCCGGCTCGGTGCCCACCGGAACCGGCGGCCGCGAGACCCGCCTGCCCTGGGTCTACGGCGGCGAGGTGCCCCCGCCGGCCCCCCGCATGCGGGTCACCCCGGGCAACGACTGCGTGGACGTCTTCTGGGACGATTTCAGCGAGCACGAACCCGACTACGCCCGCGGCGTCATCGACTTCGAGAGCTACCGGGTGTGGCGGGTGAAGGACTGGAAGCGGCCGCAGGGCGTGTCGGAGGCGCAGGGGCCGCCGGAGGAGCTGTGGGGGCTGATCGGCGAGTGGGACGTCGTCAACACGATCGCGCGGCGCCTGAGCCCGAGCCGACGCGAGATCCCGCTGGGCGCGAACACGGGCCTGGACGCCATCGTCTACCGCCCCGTCTGCCTGGACGACCCGCGCTACGCCGGACTGGACGAGGCCATGCGGCGGTTCGTGGACGCCGATCCCGGCAACGACATCCGCGTGCTCGACACGGTGCGGCTGATCGACGGCCGGCCGCGGCCCGGATACGAGCTGCTGCTGCCCTGGGAGCGGGCGCCCGCGGTGCTGGACACGTTCTTCGCGGTGACGCCGAGGCAGGAGGATCCCGTCGCGGGCATCGTGGCCAAGCGGGGGCTCGCCTACTACACCTACCGCGACGACAACGTGCGCAACGGCTTCCGCACCTTCTACGCCGTGACGGCCACGGACCACGCCCTGGCCGACACCTCGTCCTACCCGTGGTACGTGTATCCGAAGCCTCCCAAGTGGGCGGAGGCCGGCAAGGGCATCGGCGCCGACCCGGGCACCAACTACGAGATGACCGTCCCGCGCTTCGACGCCCAGACCGCGGAGCAGCGGGACGACCTGGGCGCCAACATCTACCTCTACCCCAACCCGGTGACCCGCGACGCCCTGGCGGAATTCGACCGGCAGCACCCGACCACGGACAACCCGACGGGCATGCAGGTGGTGTTCGCCAACCTGCCCCGGGCCCACAACACCATCAGGATCTACACCGCCTCGGGTGACCTGGTGGAGATCCTGCACCACGACGGCACCGGCGCGGCCGGCGGCTCGCAGGCCTGGAACATGGTCTCCCGCAACGGGCAGGAGATCACCAGCGGGATCTACTTCTTCGTGGTGCAGTCCGACGGCGCCGGTTTCGAGGACGTGGTCGGGCGCTTCGTGGTGGTCTGGTAGCTCAGCTCCACTCGGCCGTCGCCACCTTGATCAGGTTCGTCGTGCCCGCCACCTGGAACGGCAGGCCCGCGGTGATCACCACGGGCTGCCCCGGCTTGACGAACCCGCCCTGCAGGGCCGCCGCCACCGCCACCCGCTCCATCTCCAGCGCGTCGTCCGCGAGGTCGACGACCACCGGCCTGGCGCCGTGGACCAGGGCCAGGCGCAGGGCCGTCTGCTGGTGGGGCGTGATCGCCAGCAGCACCTGGGCGGGCCGGTAGCGGGCCACCAGGCGCGTGGTGCTGCCGCTGGTGGTGCAGGTGATGATGGCCGCGGCCCGGATGTCCCGCGCCATCTCGACGGCCGTGTGCGCCACCGCCGCGCTGAAGCTGAGCATGCTGTCGTCCTCGCAGCGGCCGAGCCAGGCGTCGTAGTCGAACGAGCCCTCCACGTCCAGGGCCACCCTGGACATCACCTCGACGGCCTTGACCGGGTAGCGGCCCACGGCCGTCTCCTCCGAGAGCATGATCGCGTCGGTGCCGTCGTAGATGGCGTTGGCCACGTCGGTCACCTCGGCGCGGGTGGGCCGCGGGCTGTCGACCATGGACTTGAGCATCTGGGTAGCGGTGATCACCGGCTTGGCCGCGGCGTTGGTCCTGGCGATGAGCATCTTCTGGGCCCGGGGCACCCGCTCCAGCGGGATCTCCACCCCCAGGTCGCCGCGGGCCACCATGATGCCGTCGGCGGCGGCGATGATCTCGTCGATGTTGTCCAAGGCCTCGAACTTCTCGATCTTGGCGATCAGCGGCGTGTTTTTGCCCGCCGCCGCGATGCGCTTCTTGACGGTCTCCACGTCGTGGGCCGTGCGGACGAAGCTCAGCGCGATCCAGTCCACGCCCTGCTCCAGGCCGAAGACCAGGTCGGACTTGTCCTTGTCGCTGAGGATGGCCGCGTTGATGGAGCGGCCGGGCAGGTTGATCCCCTTGTGGCTGCCCAGTTCGCCGCCCACCTCGACGGTGCAGATGACGTCCGTGTCGGTGGTCGCATCGACCCTCAGCTGCATGGCGCCGTCGGCCAGCAGGATGGTGTCGCCGGCCCGGACGTTCAGCGGCAGGTCGGGGTAGGTCAGGCCCACCTGATCCGCGTCGCCGGGCACGTCGCGGTTGGTCAGCACGAGCCTGCGGCCGGCGACGAGGGTGACGGTGCCGCCGTCGGCGATGCTGCCGGTGCGGATCTTGGGCCCGGCCAGGTCCTGCATGATCGCCACCGGCGCGGCCAGCCGGGCCGCCGTGGCGCGGATGTCGCGGATCAGGGCGGCGTGCTCCGTGTGGGTGCCGTGGGAGAAGTTCAGGCGGCAGACGTTCATCCCCGCCTGGATCAGCTTCTCCAGCACCTCGGGGGAGCGGCTGGCGGGGCCGATGGTGCAGATGATCTTGGTCTTGGGCATCGCGCGCCTCCGCGGGTCAGTCGAGGAAGAAGTCCGGGCACAGGGGCGTGCCGGGCTTGACGGCGTAGCGGTCGAAGTCGGTGACGCCCTCCTGGCGCAGCACCTCCTCGTCCGTGAAGAAATTGCCGGTGCAGGCCCGGGCCGGGCGGGTGAGGATCGCGTGGGCCGCGTCGCCCATGACGGCGGGTTCGCGGCTGGCGTCCACCATCTGCTGGCCACCCAGCAGGTTGCGCACGGCGGCGGTCGCGATGGTGGTCCTGGGCCACAGGGCGTTGAAGGCCACGCCCCGCTCGGCGAACTCGGCGCTCATGCCCAGCACCCACATGCTCATGGCGTACTTGGCGGCGGTGTAGGCGGCGTGGCCGGCGAACCACTTCGGCTGCAGCGACAGCGGCGGCGCGATGTTCAGCACGTGGGGATTCTCCGCCTTCAGCAGGTGGGGCAGCGCCTCGCGGGTGACCAGGAAGCTGCCGCGGGCGTTGATGCCGTGCATGCGGTCGAACATCTTGGTGGTGGTCTCGAGGGTGCCGGTCAGGCCCAGGGCGCTGGCGTTGTTGACCACGATGTCGAGGCCGCCGAAGGCGGCCACGGCGGCGTCCACCGCGGCCGTGATCTCCTGCTCGAAGCGCAGGTCGGTCTTGACGGCGAGCGCCTTGCCGCCGGCCCGCTCGCACTCGGCCGCGGCGTCGAAGATGGTGCCGGGCAGCTTGGGGTGCGCGGTGGTGGTCTTGGCGCAGATCACCACGTTGGCGCCGTCCTGCGCGGCGCGCAGGGCGATGGCCCGGCCGATGCCGCGGCTGGCGCCGGTGACCAGGAGGGTCCTGCCGCGGAGGGTGCGGGGTTCGGGCATGGGTCGGGGTCCTTTCGGCAACGCGTGTTCAGCCAGTAAGGCGCCAGGGCGGGGGGCGTGTCAAGGGCGGCGCAGGGGCACCACGGGTGTCGCGGATCGGCACAGGGGGTCGGGCCGCGCCGGCGGGCGCCGACGGATAGACAAAACGTTGTCGCACTGGATTTTACCGTCGCAACCGCAGCCTGGCCCACGGCTTGCCCTTCCCTCGGGGGAAACCACATCGCCACCCCGACCGGGAGGACCCGACATGCTGACGATCCGCTCCCTGCGCACGGGCACCGGGCTGATGGCCCTGGGCGCGATCATGCTCCTGCTGGCCCTTGGCGCCGGCGGTTGCTCCGACGACGCCTCGCCTACCGCCGCCCCCACAGCCCAGGCCCCGAACCTGCCGGACCCCGCGGCGCTGAGCTTCGACTTCCCGTTCTTCGACCAGGCCGTCGGTCTGGAGAAGAGCGGCAACGACCTCCACGCCAACTTCGTCAACGCCTACCTGCGGGTGGTCGTGCTGCAGGCCGTGGCCGAGCTGACCCTGGCCACGCCGGTGGCCGCGTTCGCCGTGGCCCTGCACACGGTGCCCGTGGCCCAGCCCGACGGCGCCTGGGTCTGGTCCTATACCTGGACCGGCTACCGCTACCCCATCCGCGTGGCCCTGCGCGGCCTGCCCGCTGGCGACCACGTGCAGTGGGAGATGCGCGTCAGCCCGGCGAACACCGAGCCCAACCTGCTCTGGTTCGAGGGCACCACCAGCGGCGACGGCAGCACCGGCCGCTGGCTGCTCCACGACCTGGACGATCCGGCGCAGCCGGTGTGCGGCGAGATCGCCTGGGGCCAGGGCACGGGCGGCCGGTTCCTGGAGTTCACCAGCCGCGAGCCCGAGTCCGCGGGCGACATGCTGCGCTTCAGCGACGCCAATCCGGACTTCGCCGTCACCTTCGTGCCAGGCACGGGCGGGGCCGAGTGGTTCATCCGCTGGCACGCGGACGGGACCGGGAGCCTGAAGGTGCCCGATTACAACGGTGGGCTGGAGGCTTGCTGGGACCGGTGGCAGGAGAATGTGGACTGCGAATAGGCCCGTCAGCTTCGATGGAAGGCCGGCCGCCGAAGGGCGGCCGGCCTTTTTCGTCTGGGCGCGCCGCCTGCCCCCTTGCGCATCCGCCCCCCGCAATCCGCATTCCCGTGTGTGCCGAGCCTCGAGCCACCGGACGAAGGGAATCCGCCATGATCACGACCCGCCACCTGACCCGCCTGCCGCGAGCCGCGGCCTGCCTCCTGCTGCTTTCCCTGGTCGCCTGCAGCGGCGACGACCCGGCCTCCCCGGCCGCACCCGCTGCCACGACCACCTACGAGGCCATGCAGGCCACGTTCACCATCATCCGGTTCGAGTGCCTGGTCGACGGCGACGGTATCGAGGGGGCGGGGGAGTTCGACTTCCAGGTCGACGTGCCCTACATGAACGAGACCTGGGAGCGCAGCCTCTCCAGCGGCCAGAGCTCGGTGCTGGACTGGACCAACACGATCGGGATGGGGACCTACCCGGCCGACACCCCCGAGCCCCGCGCGTACACGGAGGCTTTCGTGAAATTCCGGTGCACGGAGTGGGACACCGACGTCCTGGGCCGGGATTTCCCGGACAGCGACATGGACGCTCGCGAGGCCACCGCGCGCCACACGCCGGTAGCCGGCACCGAGATCGTGAACTACATCACCCTGGGCAACGACCAGTGCAGGGTCAGGCTGCACTACCGGATCGTCTTCGAGTTGATCCGGTTCGAGGGGTGACGGTGCGGGGCTGGGCGGGTTAGCGGCTCCCCGCATCGACCTAGAACCAGACCACCACCCCTACCCCGGTCCGCCACCCCACCTGCGAGGCCTTGACCCGCCAGTCGTCGTCGGTGGCGCCGTCGCTGTCCTGGTCCCGCACTTCCAGCAGGTTGGCGAAGGTCAGCGCCGCCTCGGCTTCCAGCGCGAATCCCGCGCCCAGGCGCACCTGCAGCCCGCCGCCGGCGGTGGCCGCGGTGCCGATGGCGATGATGTGCCCGCCGGCGCGATCGACCGCGACCGCGCTGCCGCCCAGCCCCCCGCGCGCGAAAGGCTGCAGGGTGCCGCGCTCGTTCCACAGCACGGTGCCCGCGAACAGCAGCTCGACATCGTGCAGCTTCTGCGGCAGGCCGGCCAGGTCGTGCTCTTGCACCGCGAAGTGCAGGCCCAGCAGGAAGCGGCCGCCGAAGCGGTGCCCCAACTGGAGGCCGAAGCCGCGGCCCACGTCCTGGACCGCGGCGGGCGGCAGGTCGTCGTTGTTGAAAACGTCCCAGCGGTCCCGCGCGCCCGACGTGCCCTGCAGGCCCAGGTACCAGCCGCGCAGCTTGACCGGGTCCGACGCGGCCGTCCCGTCGGCGGCGCGCACGCCGGCGGCACCCGCCATCAGCAGCAGCAGGAACCCGATGCTGACCAGCCGCCTCTTCATGGGTCCTGACCTCCGTCGCGGCCGGAGCCCAGGCCATAGGCCTGGATCTTCTTGTGCAGGTTGGTGCGGTCGATGCCCAGCAGGCGCGCGGCCTGGGAGACGTTGCCGCCCGCC
>JACZKN010000265.1 GCA_014859985.1 Candidatus Krumholzibacteriia bacterium
GCTCAGGGGCGAGCTCGAACAGCTCCGCGCCCAGGCGCTGGTCGAGCGTGCCGACCTGGAAAACCAGCGCAAGCGCCTGGAGCGCGACGCCCGCAACGCCTGCCGCTTCGCCAACAAGCAACTGCTGGGCGACCTGCTGCCGGTGTTCGACAGTCTCGAGGCCGCGCTGGCCAATGCCCCCGACGCCGACCCGCT
Source organism: Candidatus Krumholzibacteriia bacterium (assembly GCA_014859985.1). Classification (GTDB taxonomy): domain Bacteria; phylum Krumholzibacteriota; class Krumholzibacteriia; order LZORAL124-64-63; family LZORAL124-64-63; genus JACZKN01. The sequence goes on from JACZKN010000265.1 coordinate 196, forward strand.
GCGCGACGGCGTGGTGCTGATCCTGCGCGAACTGTCGCGGGTGGCCGGGAACAACGGCCTGGTCGAGATCGCGCCCGAACCGGGCGACGCCTTCGACCCCGACCACCACCAGGCCATGAGCGTGATCGAGGCCGACGCGATCGCCCCGCACGCCGTTGCCCAGCTCTTCCAGAAGGGCTTCATGCTCCACGAGCACCTGCTGCGGCCGGCGCTGGTGGCGGTGGCGAAGGGCGACGACTGACCGGGGCCTTTCCGGGGCCGCCGCGGCGCTTGAACCGCCCGCGCGCGATCCCCAGATAAACCTCCATGGGCGGTAGCGCCGCCCCCGGACAAGCAACTCCAGACACGCAATTCCGCGAGGGAACCACACAATGGCAAAAATCATCGGCATCGACCTGGGCACGACCAACAGCGTGGTGGCGGTCATGGAGGGCGGCGAGGCCAAGGTCATCCAGAACAAGGAAGGCAACCGCACGACCCCCTCGGTGGTGGCCTGGAACAAGAAGGGCGACCGGCTGGTGGGCCTGCTGGCCAAGCGCCAGGCCGTGACCAACCCCCACGACACGGTCTACTCCATCAAGCGCTTCATGGGCCGCCGTTACGACGAGGTCAGCAACGAGATCAGCGAGGTGCCCTACAAGGTCACCAAGGGCACGTCGGGCGAGGTCCGCGTCAAGACCAGCCACGGCGAGTTCACGCCGCCGGAGATCTCCGCGCAGATACTGCGCGCCCTGAAGGAGACGGCGGAGGAGCACCTGGGCGAGACGGTCACCGAGGCCGTGATCACCGTGCCCGCCTACTTCAACGACAGCCAGCGGCAGGCCACCAAGGACGCCGGCCGCATCGCCGGCCTGGAGGTCAAGCGCATCATCAACGAGCCCACGGCCGCGGCCTTCGCCTACGGCCTGGAGCGCAAGAAGGAGGAGGTCGTCGCCGTGTTCGACCTGGGCGGCGGCACCTTCGACATCTCCATCCTGGAGATCGGCGACGGCGTCTTCGAGGTCAAGGCCACCAACGGCGACACCCACCTGGGCGGCGACGACTTCGACCAGAAGGTCATCGACCACCTGGTGGACACCTTCCTCAAGCAGGAGGGCATCGACCTGAGCAAGGACGCCATGGCCCTGCAGCGCCTGAAGGAGGCCGCCGAGACCGCCAAGCGCGAGCTCAGCTCCAGCACCCAGGCGGAGATCAACCTGCCGTTCATCACCGCCGACCAGAACGGCCCCAAACACCTGACCCTGACCCTCACCCGGGCGAAGTTCGAGGCGCTGGTGGCCGACCTGATCGAGCGCACGGTGCAGCCCTGCCTGCAGGCCATGAAGGACGCGGGCATGGGCCCCGCGGACATCGACGAGGTGCTGCTGGTGGGCGGTTCGACCCGCACCCCGGCGGTGCAGGCCAAGGTCAAGGAGCTGTTCAAGAAGGAACCGAACCGTACCGTCAACCCGGACGAAGTCGTGGCCATGGGCGCGGCCATCCAGGGCGGCGTGCTGGCGGGCGACGACGTGGGCGACATCGTGCTGCTGGACGTCACGCCCCTGAGCCTGGGCATCGAGACCCTGGGCGGGGTCATGACGCGCCTCATCGAGCGCAACACCACCATCCCCACCCGCAAGAGCCAGGTGTTCTCGACGGCGGCCGACAACCAGCCCACCGTCGACATCCACGTCCTGCAGGGCGAGCGGGAGATGGCCCTGGACAACAAGACCATCGGCCGCTTCCAGCTGACCGGGATCCCGTCGGCGCCCCGCGGCATCCCGCAGATCGAGGTGACCTTCGACATCGACGCCAACGGCATCCTCTCGGTCAGCGCCGTGGACAAGGCCACGGGCAAGGAGCAGTCCATCCGCATCCAGGCTTCCAGCGGGCTGACCGACACGGAGATCGACCGGATGGTCCGTGACGCCGAATCCCACGCCGAGGAGGACCGGCAGAAGCGCGAACTGGTGGACGTGCGCAACGAGGCCGAGGCCCGCATCCACTCCGCCCGCAAGAGCATGGACGACCTGGGGGACGACCTCGACGGCGGCCTGAAGCAGGACGTGGAGACCAAGATCAAGGCCCTCGAGCAGGTGGTCACGAGCGGGGACGCGGCGATGATCCGCACCGCCAGCGACGCCCTGATGCAGTCGGTGCAGCAGCTGGCGGCCAAGGCCTACGAGAAGGCTTCGCAGAAGGAGGCCGCCGCGGGCGGCGCCGACCGCGATCCGGACCAGGACCGCCAGGACCGCCAGGACGGGGACGACGCCGTGGACGCGGACTACGAGGTGGTGGACGACAAATAAATTAATTGATCATTTTCAATCGGGGGTGTAGGCTGCGGTCGGTGGGAAACGTCTTCCGGAGGATCCGCACCCCCGATCGGTTTCGAGTCGAAAATCAGATAAAAAAAGTCTTTGACGTGGACGGAAGGAAAGATTACTATTCTGGTCAAGAATAAGACGCTGCCTTAAGTCGCTGTTTTGTAAGCTGTTGCGATTATTCTGCGATTTTGTGGAACTTCTGTCCAACGGCGGCGTCGAAGCAGGGACACAGGGGCGGCGAAACCGGATAGCCCCGGTCGAGATAAACGGCAGAGCATGGGGTTGGCGGGGGCTGACCACGGGAGGGTTGAGGCGTGTACGAAGTGGAACTCAGCAGCGATCGCCGGGAGGATCCGAGCCTGCAGCACTACCTGCAGACCATCGGCAAGCACCCCCTGCTGACCAAGGAGGAGGAGTTCGAGCTGGCGCGGCGGATCCGCGGCGGCGACAAGCCGGCCCTCGACAAGCTGGTCAACTCGAACCTGCGCTTCGTGGTCAGCGTGGCCAAGAAGTTCCTGAACCAGGGCCTCAGCTACATGGACCTGATCGCCGAGGGGAACATCGGGCTGATCACCGCCGCCAAGCGCTTCGACGAGCGGCGGGATTTCCGGTTCATTTCCTACGCCGTGTGGTGGATCCGGCAGGCCATCCAGAAGGCCATCGCCGAGCAGACCAACACGGTGCGGCTGCCCATCAACCGCTCGCAGCAGGCCCAGAAGATGAAGCGGGTCTCCCAGAAGCTGGAGCAGCAGCACGGGCGGGGCGTCCGCGAGGACGAGATCGCCGAAGCCATGAGCCTGGACCCCCGCAAGATGGGCCAGATCCGCGCCGCCAGCCGGCCGCTGATGAGCCTGGACCAGCCCATCTACGACGACGAGACCACGTTGGCCGACACCCTGGCGGGCGAGGACGACCTCACCCCGGACCAGGGCTACGAGGCCGGCGAACTGGAGAAGGAGCTGGCCGACGCCATGAGCCTGCTCTCGCCCCGGGAGAAGGACATCGTCTGCCGCTACTACGGCCTGGGCACCGAGGAGACGGCCTCCCTGGAGACCATCGGCCAGGACATCAACCTGTCCCGGGAGCGGGTGCGCCAGATCCGCAACCAGGCCCTGGCCAAGATGCGCCAGCACGGCCACGGCGCGCGGCTGGTGGACTACCTGACCTGACACGGGCAGGGGACGCACGGTGCCCCGGGGATGCACGGTTTTCCGTTGACATCACCCGGGGCTCCTGTTTTATTTCGCGGTCCCGGGGGGCGATTAGCTCAGCTTTGGTTAGAGCGCTTGTTTGACAGACAAGAGGTCACTGGTTCGAGTCCAGTATCGCCCACCACCCGACCACGCCGCCGCCCGTCGCGCCCCGCCGCACGGGCGTTCGCGTAGGGGCCGCGCCGGACCCTTTCCCGAGGATGGAAGCCGGACATGCCGCAACTGACGCTGAAGCTGCCCGACGGCAACGAACTGAAGCTGGACGAGGGCCGGCCCTGGGCCGAGGCGGTGCGGGGCATCGGCGAAGGCCTGCTGCGCAACGCCGTAGCCGTGACCGTCGACGGCGTGCACCATCCCCTGCAGGAGCCCGCCCGGGGCGGCGGCGAACTGGTGGTCATCACCCGCAACTCGGACGAGGGCCTGGCCGCGCTGCGCCACTCCACCGCCCACCTGCTGGCCTGGGCCGTGCAGGAGCTCTTCCCGGGGACCAAGTTCGCCTTCGGGCCGGACATCGAGCACGGCTTCTACTACGACTTCGACCGGGACGAGCCCTTCGGCGAGGACGACCTGGCCCGCCTCGAGGCCAGGATGGTCGAGCTGGCCGCGGCCAAGGTGCCCCTGGAGCGCGAGGAGGTGACCCGCGCCAGGGCCGAGGAGATCTTCCGCGACCAGCCCTACAAGCTGGAGGAGATCGCGAACCTGGGCGAGGTGCAGCTTTCCGTCTACCGGCTGGGGGGCTTCGTCGACCTCTGCCGCGGCCCCCACGTGCCCGACACCTCGGAGCTGAAGGCGTTCAAGCTGCAGAGCGTGGCCGGCGCCTACTGGAAGGGCGACAGCAGCCGCCCCATGCTGCAGCGCATCTACGGCACGGCCTTCTTCAGGAAGAAGGACCTGGACGCCCACCTGCAGATGCTGGAGGAGGCGAAGCGGCGCGACCACCGCAAGCTGGGCCGCGAGCTCGACCTGTTCGGCATCATGGAAGAGGCGGGCCCCGGCCTGAGCTACTGGTTCCCCCGCGGCGACATCCTGCGCGAGGAGATCATCGGGTACTGGAAGGACATCCACCGGCAGCGCGGCTACCGGACGGTGACCACGCCCCACATCTCCCAGGCCGCCCTGTGGGAGACCTCCGGGCACATGGAGTTCTACCGCGAGAACATGTACATCTTCCAGCAGGACGACCGGGACTACGTGGTCAAGCCCATGAACTGCCCGGGACACATCCTGATGTACAAGCGCAAGACCCGCGGCTGGCGCAGCCTGCCCGTGCGCTACGCGGAGCTGGGCACCGTCTACCGGGCCGAGCTCAAGGGCGCCCTGCACGGGCTGATGCGGGTGCGCGGCTTCACCCAGGACGACGCCCACATCTTCTGCACGCCCGAGCAGCTCGAGCACGAGGTCACCGGCTGCCTGCAGCTGGTCAAGGACATCCTCGGCACTTTCGGGTTCAAGGAGTTCAAGGTCGAGCTCTCGGTGCGCGACCCGCAGGACAAGGGCAAGTACGCCGGCACCGACGAGGAATGGGAGGCGGCGGAGCGTTCGCTGGTCGCGGCGATCCTCGAGCACGCGCTGCCCTACCGGCGGGTCGAGGGCGAGGCCGTCTTCTACGGCCCCAAGATCGACGTAAAGCTGGTCGACGCCATCGGGCGCACCTGGCAGACCAGCACCATCCAGTTCGACTTCAACCTGCCGCGGCGCTTCGGGGTGACCTACACCGACCAGCACGGCCAGGAGAAGTACGTCTACATGGTTCACCGGGCGATCCTGGGTTCGCTGGAGCGCTTCATCGGCATCCTGACCGAGCACTGGGCCGGGGACTTCCCCCTGTGGCTGGCCCCCGAGCAGGTGCGGGTGCTTTCGGTCAGCCGGGACCAGCACGCCTACGCCGACCGGGTGGCCGCCGAACTGCGGGGCCGGGGCCTGCGGGCGGAGGCGGACGTCCGCGACGAGAAGATCGGCTTCAAGATCCGCGAGGCCGAGGTCATGCACGTGCCCTGGATGCTGATCGTCGGCGGCCGGGAGGCCGAGCAGGGCGAGGTGGCGGTCCGCCAGCGCCACGGCGGCGACCGGGGCACGCGGACGGTGGCGGCCCTCGCGCAGGAACTGCTTGACGCGGTCGAGGCGAAAAACTAGATTGTAGCCCTTGCGGTGGGCCGGGGAACGGGAAACCCCCGGCCGAACGCCGCCAAGCAGAGGCCCGCCCTCTCACCGTCGCTGGCCCGGTGCCCCCCGCGGGGCGCGGGACGGAGCGGTTACCCAAACCCGGGGGCGGACCATTGTGTCCGCTTTTTTCGTGCCTGCGGGCGGCGGGGCGGACCACGGAGAACTCCTCAGGAGGTATGGGCTTATCAAGGGCAACACCACCAAATTGACCCGGGTCAACCGGATGATCCGGATCCCCCGCGTGCTGGTCGTCGACGAGGACGGCACCCAGCTGGGGATCCTGGAGACCTCCGACGCGCTGGCCATCGCGGAGGAGAAAGGCCTCGACCTGGTGGAGGTGGCGCCGACCGCCCGGCCCCCCGTGTGCCGCATCATGGACTACGGGAAGTTCAAGTACGAGGCGAGCAAGAAGGCCCGCAAGGCCAAGCAGGCGTCCCACACGGTCAAGGTCAAGACGATCCAGTTCCGTCCCAAGACGGACGACCACGACTACGACTTCAAGAAGAAGCACATCGTCAGCTTCCTCGAGTCGGGCAACAAGGTGAAGATCGTCATGCGGTTCCGGGGGCGCGAGATCTCGCACCTGGACCTGGCCCTGGAGTTCCTGAACCACCTGGTGGCCGAGATCGCCGAGCACGGCACGCCCGAGTCCCAGCCCCAGCGCGAGGGGCGGCAGATCAGCTTCGTGGTCGCGCCGAAGAAGAAACCGGCCTAGGAGAACCCGCATCAGCCGGGCGCGGCGATGGGCGCGGCGCCGCCGGCGGCCGCGCGGCACCCGGCACAGCACCGAAAGAGGAAGACCATGGGTAACGGCAAGATGAAGACCAACCGGTCGGCAGCCAAGCGGTTCAAGGTGACCGGCAGCGGCCGGGTCAAGCGGGGCCAGGCCTACCACGGCCACCTCTTCACCGCCAAGAGCCCGAAGCGCCTGCGCAACCTGCGCAAGTCCAGCATGCTCGCCAAGGTGGACGAGGGCCGCGTCAAGCGGATGCTCGGCGGCGGCAAGTAGTACCCGAATCCGGGAGCGCCGCGGCGCCCCGTTACCGTTTCCGCCATCCAGGAGGCCAGACGATGCCCAGGGCAACCAACAATCCCGCCGCGAAAGCGCGGCGGAAGAAGTATCTCAAGCAGGCGAAAGGCTTCGTCGGCGGCAAGAGCCGCCAGTACGTCATCGCCCGCGAGACGGTGGACCGGGCGCTGGCCTACGCCTACCGGGACCGCCGCACGAAGAAGCGCGACTTCCGGCGCCTGTGGATCACCCGCATCAACGCCGCCGCGCGGCTGAACGGGATGAGCTACAGCCACTTCATCAACGGCCTGAAGCGCGCGGAGGTCGAGATCGACCGCAAGATGCTGGCCGACCTGGCCGTGCACGACGCCCCCGCCTTCGCCAGGCTGGCCGAAGCCGCCAAGGCCGCGCTCTAGCGCGGCCGGCGGCCGGGCGGCTCGACCTCCAGCCCGCCGGCCCGGCGCCGGCGAGGGGGATCCGCGGATGAAGCAGACCATCGACCGGCTCCGGTCCGACGGTGCCGCGCGCATCGCCGCGGCGGCGGATCCGGGGGCGCTGGAAGCCGTGCGGGTGGCCCTGCTCGGGCGCAAGGGCGAGATCACGTCCCTGCTGCGCGGGCTGAAGGACGTCCCGGACGCCGAACGGCCCGCCGTCGGCGCGGAAC
>JACZKN010000266.1 GCA_014859985.1 Candidatus Krumholzibacteriia bacterium
GGGGCGCGGCGGCGGCCACCACCAGCAGGGGCTCGGTGCGGGGCGGCAGGAAGATCGAGGGCAGCAGCGCCGCGAAGTCGGCCCCGTCGGGCCGGCAGGGCTCCAGGGGGTGGGAGACCGCCCCGCGCAGGTGCCCGGCCCGGAAGACCGCGGCCTCGCGCACGTCGAGCACCAGGCCCTGCCGCCAGCCGGGCAGGCGCTCCAGGCGATCGCTCCAGGCCGTTCGGCGAGCAGGCACGGCGCCTCCGTCCCGGGGGTTGCACGGCTCCCGCCGCAGGGTCTACATTGCACGGGCCGGATCCGGCTTTATAAGTCGCGCTCCGTGCCGAAGTCAATCCACCGGTGGCGCGGCCGGCGTTCGCCCCAAACCTACCAGCCAGGAGACGACATGCCCACGTATCGCAAGTTCGTGGTCACCCCGGACCTGCCCGCTCCCCTGCGTCCGCTGCTGGAGATCGCCCGCAACGTGTGGTGGACCTGGAACGTCGAGGCGATCAACCTGCTGCGCCGCGTCGATCCCGACGCCTGGGACGTCCACCGGGGCAACCCCATCGCCGTGCTGGGCAGCCTGCCCGCCGAGCGGGTTCGCGAGCTGGAGCGGGACAAGGCCTTCCTCGCCCACCTGGAACGGGTGCGCGGCGACCTCGAGCGCTACCTCGCGATGCCGTCCTGGTTCGAGGGCGAGAACGAGCAGCTGGGCAAGACCCTGATCGCCTATTTCTCCCTGGAGTTCGGCCTGCACGAGTCGCTGCCCCTGTATTCGGGGGGCCTGGGCATCCTGGCCGGCGACCACCTGAAGTCCGCCTCGGACCTGGGCCTGCCCCTGGTGGGGGTCGGCCTGGCCTACCAGTACGGGTACTTCCGCCAGTACCTGAACCACGACGGCTGGCAGATGGAGGACTACCCGGTCAACGACTTCTACAACATGTCGATGCAGCTGGAGCGCGACCCCGAGGGCAAGCCCTGGGCCATCGAGGTGCACTACCCCGGCCGCGTGGTGAAGGCCCGCATCTGGCGGGTCCAGGTGGGCCGCAACCCGCTGGTGCTGCTGGACACCAACCTGCCGGACAACCTGCCGGAGGACCGCGAGCTCACCAGCCGCCTCTACGGCGGCGACAACGACATGCGGATCCGCCAGGAGATCATGCTGGGCATCGGCGGCCTGCGCGCCCTGATCACCCTGGGCCTGGAGCCGGACGTCTGCCACCTGAACGAGGGGCACTCGGCCTTCCTGGCCCTGGAGCGCATCAACCTGCTGATGAAGCACAAGGGCCTGGACTACGCCACGGCCTTCGAGCTGGTGCGCGCGAGCAACGTGTTCACCACCCACACGCCCGTGCCCGCCGGCAACGACCATTTCGGCCACGACCTGGTGGAGAAGTACCTCAAGGCCAAGGCCGACGAGCTGGGCATCGGCCTGGAGAACCTGATGCGCCTGGGCCGCCAGGACCCGGACGACAAGCATGAGACCTTCTGCATGACGGTGCTGGCCCTGCGCCTGAGCCGCTTCGCCAACGGCGTCAGCGAGCTGCACAGCCACGTGTCCCGGGAGATGTGGCAGCGCGTGTGGCCGGGGGTCCCCGCGGAGGAGATCCCCATCTCCCACGTGACCAACGGCATCCACACCCGCAGCTGGCTCTGCTCGGAGATCGCCCGCCTGTACGAACGCTACCTGGGCTCGCGCTGGTACGAGGAGCCCACCAGCCGCACCATCTGGGACCGGGTGGACAACATCCCGGACGCGGAGCTTTGGCGCAGCCACGAGCGCATGCGCGAGCGCCTGGTGAGCTTCGTGCGGCGGCGCCTGCGCCGCCAGCTGCAGGCCCGCGGCGCCAACCGGGTATGGGTCCGCCAGGCCTCCGAGGTGCTGGACCCCGAAGCCCTGACCATCGGCTTCGCCCGGCGTTTCGCCACCTACAAGCGGGCCGCGCTGATCCTGCGCGACCCCGCCCGCCTGAGCCGGCTGCTGAACGACCCCCAGCGGCCGGTGCAGCTGCTCTTCGCCGGCAAGGCCCACCCCAAGGACAACCCGGGCAAGGAGCTGATCCGCCAGCTGGTCCACCTGGCGCAGATGGAGGAGTTCCGCCACAAGATCGTTTTCATCGAGGACTACAACATCGAGGTGGCCCGCTACCTGGTGCAGGGCGTGGACATCTGGCTGAACACGCCGCGGCGACCCCTGGAGGCCTCCGGTACCAGCGGCATGAAGGTCCCCCCCAACGGAGGCGTGAACCTCTCGGTGCTCGACGGCTGGTGGTGCGAGGGCTACCGCCAGGACAACGGCTTCGCCATCGGCGCCGGCGAGGACTACGAGGACCAGGAGTACCAGGACGAGGTGGAGAGCACGGCGCTGTACGAGCTGCTGGAGAACGAGATCATCCCCATGTTCTACGAGCGCAGCAGCGACGACGTGCCCCGCGAGTGGACGCGCATCATGAAGAACTCCATGCGCACGGTCAACGCCGAGTTCAACACCAACCGCATGCTCGAGGAGTACTCGGGCCGCTTCTACGTGCCCTGCGTGGAGAACTCCCGCCGGCTGGGGGCCGACGGCTTCGCCAAGGCCCGCGAGTTGGCCCAGTGGCGCAAGCGCGTGAAGTCCCTCTGGGCGGAAGTGCGGATCGTCTGTGTCGAGGAGGGGCCCCAGGCCGCCCAGCCCATGGGCTCGTCCATTCCGGTGCGTGCCCTGGTGGCCCTGGGCGGGCTGGCGCCGGACGAGGTCCTGGTGGAGGTCTACCACGGCCCCGTGGACGACCGCGGCGACATCGCGGGCGGCGACACCACCACCATGACCGCCGGCGAGACCCGGCCCGACGGCGTCGTCTACGAGGGCGTCATTCCCTGCACCCGCGCCGGCCGCCGCGGCTACACGGTGCGGGCGGTGCCGCGCAAGGAGGGCTTCCCCCTGGGCCGTTTTGAGACGGGGCTGGTGGCCTGGTGGCACGACCCGGAGCGGCGGCCCTGCGACGAGCAGGCCCCGGCGGGCAAGGTGAAGCTGCGGAGCTGACCGGGTGCGGGCCGGGACGTGGAAGGGGCCGGGTGGCGTCGCCCGGCCCCTTCGCGCTGCCGGGATCAGGGGGAATCCAGGCCCGGAACGATGGTCTTGAGATCCTCGACGTACAGGCGGAAGCGCCGGCGTCCCTCGGGGGTGACCCTGACCAGGGTTTTCGGCCGGCGCCCCTCGAAGCCCTTGACGATCTGCACCAGGCCCCCCTCTTCCAGCTTCGTGAGGTTGGCCGAGAGGGTGCCGTCGGTCAGGCCCAGGGCCTCCCGCGCCTCGATGAAGCCCAGGGGCCGGCCGGCACGCACCAGGTGCGACAGGATGATCAGGCGCACCCTGCCGTGGATGAGCGGCGCGAGCGGTTCCCGGCCCCCCGGGCCGGACCCCGCCGGTTTGGTCCTCGCCGCGCCCATCGGCCTCCCTGCCGGGCGTGGTGCTGGTAGCGGCGGGGGACGGCCGCCCTGCCGTCCCCCGCTGCGCGTCTGTCCGTCCGGGCGCCCACCGGCGTCCGGGCTGCCGCCGCGCCTCCGTGCGCGGCGGGGTGGATGTTGGGGGGCGGCTGGCACCCAGGACCAGTGTGTCCGCCCCCGTCGGCCGTCCGGAGATCCTTCTCCAGCCCCTTGCGGGAGTCCAACGCTCCTTCGGGACCCGGCTCATCCCTCCCGACAGACCTGACCCGGTGCGGACGCGTCCGGCTCCGGGTCGAGCCCGTGGCGGTCCTCCCGTCCGGTCATCCTTGTCCGGAACCGGGGGTTCGTGCGACCGTCCACCGGTGCTTTATAATCCAAAGTACTTTGGTTATTCAAGCTTTTTCTGAAAGAAATTTCGGGGCCCCGGGCCCGGCCCCCGGCGCCCGCCGGCGGGACTGGACTTAGGCAGGGGCTGCGCTATCTTTGAGGCCCGAACCCGCGCCGTTGCCGGCCCAACCGCCGGGCCGCGGTTTCTCCCTCGCCCTACGCCGCCGCGGCGGCCCGGGAACCGGACCACAGAAGGAGATTGCCGTGAAGACCCAGAAGCTCATCGCCATCGAGGACCAGTACGGCGCGCACAACTACCATCCCCTGGACCTCGTCATCGCCCGGGCCGAGGGCGTGTGGGTGGAGGACGTTGAAGGCAACCGCTACATGGACTTCCTGGCGGCCTACAGCGCCGTCAACCAGGGCCACTGCCACCCACGCATCCTGAAGGCCCTGAAGAAGCAGGCGGCCAAGGTGACTTTGACCAGCCGCGCCTTCCGCAACGACCAGTTGCCCCTCTTCTGCCAGGAACTCTGCGAGCTGACGGGCTTCCCCAAGGTGCTGCCCATGAACTCGGGCGCCGAGGCCGTCGAGACCGCCCTCAAGGCCGCGCGCAAGTGGGGCGAGAAGGTCAAAGGCATCGCCAGGGACCAGGCCGAGATCATCGTCTGCGCCGACAACTTCCACGGCCGCACCACCACCATCGTGGGCTTCAGCACCGAGGAGCAGTACAAGGACGGCTTCGGGCCCTTCACCCCGGGCTTCAAGGTCATCCCCTACGGCGACGCCGCCGCCCTCGAGGCCGCCATGACGCCGAACACGGCCGCCTTCATCGTCGAGCCCATCCAGGGCGAGGCGGGCATCAAGGTGCCGGCCGAGGGCTTCCTCAAGCAGGCCGCCGGGATCTGCAAGCGGCACCGCGCCCTGTTCATCTGCGACGAGATCCAGTCGGGCCTCGGCCGCACGGGCAAGCTCTTCGCCTACCAGTGGGAGGGCGTGCAGCCCGACGGCGTGATCGTGGGCAAGGCCCTCAGCGGCGGCTTCTACCCCGTGTCCGCCTTCCTCTCCAGCGAGGAGGTGATGGCCGTGTTCCACCCCGGCGACCACGGCTCCACCTTCGGCGGCAACCCGCTGGGCATGGCCGTGGCCCGCGAGGCGCTGCGGGTGCTGGTGGAGGAGAAGCTCACCGAGAACAGCGCCAAGCTGGGCCCCTGGTTCATCGAGGAGCTGCAGAAGATCAAGTCCCCGAGCATCGTGCAGGTGCGCGGCCGCGGCCTGTGGGTGGGCATCGTGCTGGACCGCAAGGCCCGCCCCTACTGCGAGGAGCTGATGAAGGAAGGGATGCTCTGCAAGGAGACCCACGAGACCGTGATCCGGCTGGCGCCGCCGCTGGTGATCACGAAGAAGGAGCTGCGCATGGCCCTGCGCCGCATCGAGAAGGTGTTCAAGCGGCTGGACGGCTAGGCGCCGCGCCGGCGCGCCGGGCGCCGGC
>JACZKN010000267.1 GCA_014859985.1 Candidatus Krumholzibacteriia bacterium
GGCGGGGCGGCGGCGCGGGGCGTGACCTTGCCGTTCCCGCCCCAGCCGGGCATAATGTCGTTCTCGACCCCCCGCGAAAGGTACCGGCCCGCCATGCGCAACCTCGCCCTGGACCGCCCCCTGGTCGCCTTCGACCTCGAGACCACCGGCGTCGACGTCGACCGCGACCGCATCGTGCAGATCGGCCTGGTCCGCCTCGAGCCCGGCGGCACCAGCCGCACCTGGAACCGGCTGGTGAACCCCGAACGGCCCATCCCGGCCGAGGCCACCGCCATCCACGGCATCAGTGACGACGACGTGCGCGACCAGCCCACCTTCGCCCAGCTGACGGCCGAGGTCGAGACCTGGCTGGCCGGCGCCGACCTGGCCGGCTTCAACTCCACCCGCTTCGACCTGCCGCTGCTGCAGGCCGAACTGCGCCGGGCCGGCAGCGCGCTGGCCTTCGCCGGCGCCCGCCACCTGGACGCCATGAGCATCTTCCACCAGATGGAGCGGCGCGACCTGACCGCCGCCTACCGCTTCTACTGCGGCAAGGAGCTCACCGGGGCCCACGACGCGCTGGCCGACGTCACCGCCACCCTCGAGGTGCTGGACGCCCAGCTCGAGCGCTACGCCGAGCTGCCCCGGGACCTGGACGCGCTGCACCGCTTCTGCAACCCGGACGAGGGCCGCTTCGTGGACCGCACCCGCAAGTTCATCTGGAACGACGAGGGCGAGGCCGTCTTCACCTTCGGCAAGGTGGCCGGCCGCACGCTGCAGGAGGTGGCCGCGGGCCGGGAGACCCGCGGTTTCCTGGAGTGGATGCTGGGCAAGGATTTCAGCGCCGAGGTCAAGGCGATCGTCAGGGACGCGCTGGTCGGCACCTTCCCCCGGCGGGGCTGAGGCCGCTAGCCGCGCAGCCGGAAGGTCACCGGCATCACGACCCACACCTCGACGGGCTTGTTGTCCATCAGCGCCGGTTTCCAGACCGAGGTGCGGGCGCAGGCGAAGGCCGCCTCCTTCAGGGCCTCGGGGCCGTCCACGTAGAGCACGTCCTTCACCTTGCCGTCCCTGCCCACCAGCACCTGCACCAGCACCGTGCCCTCGACGCCCGCGTCGCGGGCCAGCTCCGGGTACACCGGCGCGTCGATGCGCAGGCGCACCGGCTCCTGCTCCACCGCCACGAAATCAAACGGCGAGGGCGAGGTGTCGATGTCCACGTCGATCACCAGCGAGTCCCCGTCGCCGCTGCCCGAGCCCAGGTCCTGCAGGGTCAGCGGCTCGAGGGCTTCGGCGATCTCGGTCTGGGTGGCGATGGTCCGGGTCTGGGCCCGCTCGTCGGCCACGGGCTCGGGTACGGCGATCACCGGCGGCGGCGCGTCGATCTTGGCGATCTCCTCGGCCACGTTCACCTGGGGCGCCGAGGGCCGCGCGATGGACGGCGGCACGCCCAGGTCGGTGTAGCGCACGATCTTCACCTGGCGGGCGACCGGCGGCGCCTCGGGCGTGCGCCCGGACCACCAGGCCCAACCCCCGAACACCGCCAGCACCAGCAGCAGGGTGGCGCCGTTGGCCCAGGACATCCACTTGGCGGACTCCCGGCGCAGCGGGTGCTGCTCGCCGGTCAGCGGCAGGCTGGGCGCCTCGGCCAGGGGAAAGGCCCACGGGATGTGGGAGACGCCGGCTGCGGCCGCGTCCGCTGTGCTGCGCTTGCTCATCGCACGCCCTCCAGCACGGTCTCGTCGAAGGGCCGCATGGGGATCAGGCTGAAACGCTCCATCTCGGCGTCCTCCAGCGTGTCCATCATGTCGACCATGGCCTCGTAGCGGGCCTCGCGGTGGATCTTCACCAGGATGATCAGGTCCGGGTTGGCGAACGCGCCCGCCTGCAGCGTGGGCGTCAGCTCGCCCCAGCCCAGGGGCGCCAGCTCGCTCCTGCCCACGCGGTAGAACATGGTCTCGTCCCGGTCCACGTAGATGGTCATCACGTTGGACTCGGGCACCTCGATGGTGGCGCCCGGTTCGGGCAGGTTGACCTCCATGGCCAGGGGGCGGCGGAACACCGTCGTGACCATGAAGAAGATCAGCAGCAGGAACGCCACGTCCACCATCGGCGTCATGTCGATGCGGATGCCCGGGCGCTTTTTCTTCGCCCGGCCCAGCACGCCGCGGCCGGCTTGGTCCTGCTTCCCGCCTTCGGGGGCGGCGACTTCGGCCATCTCGGGACTCCTTCTGCCTGTTGCGGGGCGCCGCGGCTCAGGCGCCGGTGCGCCGCGCGCTCGCGGGCTTCTTCGCCAGGTCGGTCATCAGGTTGAAGCGCAGGGTCTTGGCGTCGGCCAGGGCGTCCATCAGGTCGGCCATGGCGCCGAAGGCGGCGTCGCGGTCGCCCTTGACCACCACCACGGCGCCGGGATTGGCGCTGCGCCAGGCCACGATCCCGCCCAGCAGGTTGTCCGGCGCCAGCTCCTGGATGTCGGTGCCCCGCTCGGTGGAGATGAAGATCTGCCCCGAGCTGTTGACCGTCAGCAGGATCGTGCCGGTGTCCGGCACGTGGATCTCCGACTGGGAGAAGGGCAGCGCCACCGCCACCGACTCGGGCGGCTTGAACTGGGTGGTGGACATGAAGAAGATCAGCAGCAGGAACGCCACGTCCACCATCGGCGTCATGTCGATCCGCACATGGGTGCGCCGGGTCATGGCCTACGACTCCCTGCGCGTCTCGAGCAGCTTGATGACCTCGTAGGAGGTCTCCTCGACGCGCGTGTTGAAGGTGTCCACGCGGGTGGTGAAGTAGTTGTAGAGCACCGTCGCGACGATGGCCGTGGTCAGGCCCAGGGCCGTGTTGACCAGGGCCTCGCTGATGCCCAGGGCCAGCTGGGTGGCGTCCGGCGCCCCGGCCCGCGACATGGCATGGAACGAGCGGATCATGCCGATGGTCGTGCCCAGCAGCCCGATCAGGGTGGCGATGGACGCGATGGTCGACAGCGCCGTCAGGTTCTGCTCCAGGTTGGGGCTCTCCAGGGCGTTGGCCTCCTGCAGGGCGCGCCGCGTCTCTTCCAGGGCGTCCTTGTCGTCGGCGGAGCGCGCGCGCTGGCGGCGGTAGCCCTCCAGGCCGGCGCCGATGACGTTGGCCAGGCTGCCCCCCTGCTGCTTGCAGGCGTCGATGGCGGCGCCCAGGTCGCCCGCCTGCACCGACTGCTTGAGGTTGCGCACGAAGGCCGGCACGCTGCCGCGCCCGCCCGCCCGCCACAGCACGATGAAGCGCTCGACGGCGAAGGTCAGCGCCAAAAACAGCAGCGTCAGGCCCACCACCAGCAGCGGCCCGCCCTGCTTGATGTACTCGGGCATGCTCTGCCAGATGAAGTACGACACCACCATCGAGACGATGACGATCGGGATCAGGACGTAGTTCTTCATCGCGACTCGTTCTCCTTTCGAGCGTCCAGCGCCTGTTGGAGCAGCTCGGCTCCGCGCACCAGCATGACATTTCTGGGATCGATGGCCCAGGCCCGGGTGAAGGCCTCGCCGGCCGCTTCCAGTTCGCCCAGGCCCAGGCGGGCGCTGCCCAGCCCGGCCCAGGCATCGGCGTTGCCCGGTTCGGCTGTGGCCGCGGTCCGGTAGGCGTCGGCGGCGCCGCGGTAGTCGGCGCGCCGCAGGCGGCAGTACCCGATGCCGCGCAAAGCCTTGGCATTGCCCGGCTCCTTGGCCAGCACCTGCCCGTAGGCGGTTTCGGCGGCCGCCAGGTCCCCGCCCGCGGCCAGGGCCTGGCCCAGCAGCAGGCGGGCCTGCACCAGGTTCTCGTCCAGTTCGGCGGCCTTGGCGAAGGCCGGCGCCGCCTCGGCGGGCCGCCCGGCCTGGTAGAGGGCGATGCCCAGGTTCAGATGGATGGCGGCGTTGCCGGGGGACAGCTCGACGGCGTGGCCGAAGTGCCCCACGGCCGCCTCGGCCTGGCCGGCGCGCAGGGCGATGATCCCCTGCTGGAAGGGCACCTCGTAGGCGGCGGGATCCAGGGCCGCCGCCCGCTCGAGGCTGGCCTGGGCCGCCGCGAAGTCCTGCTGCCGGGTCAGCCAGGAGGCCCGGGCGATCCAGTCGGCCGCGCGCCAGGGCAGCTCCGCCGGCAGCGAGTCCATCAGCGCCGCGGCCTGGCCGCGCAGCGAGTCGGCGGCGGCGTGGATGCCCGCGCGCGCCCGGGCGAAGCGGATGTCCTGGCCGGCGGGGTCCAGCTGCGCCGCCTTGCCCGCCGCCTCGGCCGCCTCGCCGTACCGCTGCAACTCGTACAAGGAAGAGGACAGGCCCAGCCAAGCGCTGGTGTCCGCCGGCGCGGCGGCCAGGTAGCGCAGGTAGGTGCGCGCCGCGGTGTCCCAGCGCTCGGCGCGGTGCAGCAGGTCGGCCAGATCCTCCAGCACCGGCACGTAGGTGGAGTCCACCGCCACCGCCGCCAGGTAGCGGTCGCGGGCCTCGTTGAAGCGCTGCTGCTCGCGGTAGAGGTTGCCCAGGTCGTGCAGCAGGGGCGCCGTGGGGGTCATGCCCTCGGTCGCGAGGGCCTGCTCGTAAGCCCCGATGGCCAGGTCCGTCTGGCCCGCTTCGCGGTGGATCCGTGCCACCAGGGTGCCGTGCTCGGCGTCGCCCGGGTTCAGGTGCATGGCCAGCAGCGCGGCCCGTTCGGCGCCGGCCCGGTCGCCGGTGCCCAGGAGGTAGAGGGCCAGGCCGTGCTGGTAGGCGTCCTCGCCCTCGCCGACGCCGCGGCGGCCGCGGCCGTGGTCCAGCTCGGCCTTGGCCTTGCCCCACTCGCCGGCCGCCAGGTGCAGCCGGGCCAGGCCGTAGTGGGCGGCCCAGACCTTGCCGTCCTCGGCCAGGGCGCGGGTGAACTCCTGCCGGGCCTCGGTTTCGCGGCCCTGGCGCAGCAAAAGCAGGCCCAGGCGCCCCCTGGCCACCGGATGGCGGTCCCCGGAAGCAGCCATGGCGCGGCGGTAGCCGGCCTCGGCTTCGTCGTAGCGCCCGCGGCGGACCGCGATCTCCGCCAGGCCGAAGAAGGCCCGTTCGAGGCGGTAGCCGGCGGCCACCGCTTCCTCGTAGAGGCGGGTGGCCTCGTCCAGGTCGGCGCGCTCGAGGGCCTTGTCCCCCTGGCGGATGGGATCCTCGTCCAGGGTGTAGCTGCGCCGGTCCTGGGCGGCGGCGCCCGGACCGCCGGAACCGTCCACCGCCAGGCAGGCCAAGGCCGCGGCCAGGACCAGGAAACCCCGGCCCAGGACCCGGCGGCGGCCCGTTGCGTGCGTGCGCTTGGCGTGTCCGTTCATCGAACCACCGTCCTATTCCCCCACGGGCTGCCGGGTCAGGTACACCTCGCGGGCCACCTGGCGCGCCGGCAGCGCCCCCGCCCGCTCCACCTGGCGCTGGCCGCGGCCGCTGGCCAGGTGGGTGATGAACTTGGCTCCCTCAAAATCACCCGTACCGACGCAGGCCGCCAGCAGCAGGTGGTGCAGGGGGTAGTCACCCGAGGCGACGGCCTCCCGCGTGGGCGCCGCCGGCGCGGCGTCCGCCGCGGCCCGCAGGCTCAGGATTCGTGCCGCGGTCACGGGCAGGCCGAGGGCGTCGGTGGGAACGGTCAGGGTGCTCACCAGGCCCCAGGCCGAGTCGTCGGCGGCCACGGCCGCGGCCAC
>JACZKN010000268.1 GCA_014859985.1 Candidatus Krumholzibacteriia bacterium
GCGGGGTGCCGTCGGGGTGCTCCCGGGCCGGCGACGGGGTGGCACCCTATCGCGCGAAAACGGGTGGCACCCTATCGGGCGAAAACGCCTGGCTCCCTATGACGCGAAACTGTGGCATACTATGGGGCGAAAGCTGACAGAGATTCTACGACGGTTCGATATCTGCAGTATCTAATTGATAGTAGGTGTTTCTCGGACTACGTGAGCGTAACGTGCACGGGAACGGCACAGTTGGTGTTAAATATGGCCGATGTCTCCAACTGGGCAGTTCCGGCCCCACCAGCGCGTGAGATGGCGGCTATCGCAAGCTTTCTTGATTCAATGACCGATCGGATAGATTGCACAATCAAGACAGTTCGCCAGGCGGTTGCGCTCTCGAAAGAACGCCGCACCGCCCTAATTTCCGCCGCCGTAACCGGCAAGATCGATGTCCGCAACGCCGTCTAGGAACGGAGGCCTCACCTCGTGAGCGACACCGGCAAGACCACGACCGAGAGGGCCTTCGAGTCCGCCATCGAGGCGTGGCTCCTAGAGCATGCGGGCTACGCCAAGGCGCCCAACACCCAGTTCGACGCCGACCTCGGTCTGGACAGAGCCACCCTGCTGGCCTTCATCAAGGCCACCCAGGATGAGACATGGGCGAAGCTCATCGCCAGTTACGGCGCCGGCGTCGACGAGGCGGTGGTCAATCGCATCGCCGCCGAGTGCGACAAGCGCGGCCTGCTCGACGCGGTCCGCAGCGGCGTCAAGGATCGAGGGCAACTTATCCGGCTGGCTTACTTCCGGCCGCCTACCTCCCTGAACCCCGAGGCCGAGGCCCTCTACGCCCAGAACCGCCTGACGGTCATGCGGCAGGTCATCTACGATCCCGACAGGCGCAACTCCATCGACATGCTGCTGTCGCTCAACGGCCTGCCCATCGCCACGGTCGAGCTGAAGAACGCGTTCACGGGGCAGAGGTCGGTCAACGCGATCCTGCAGTACATGAAGAACCGCGTGCCGACCGACAAGACCAAGCTGATCCAGTACAAGAAGCGGGCGCTGGTCCATTTCGCGGTGGACACGGACGAGGCCTACATGGCGACCCGGTTGGCGGGTGACGCCACCCACTTCCTGCCCTTCAACACCGGCGACCACGGGGGCAAGGGCAACCCCGCCGACCACGCCTACGCCACCGGCTACAAGACGGGGTACCTGTGGGAACAGGTCTGGGCCCGGGACAGCTGGCTGGACATCATCCACCGCTTCATCCACATGCAGACCGAGGAGACAAGGGATCCGGCGACGGGCAAGAAGTCGGTCAAGGAGACGCTGATCTTCCCCCGCTACCATCAGCTGACGGCCACCCGACGCATGCTGGCCGCCACCCGGGCCGTAGGCGTGGGCCGGAATTACCTGATCCAGCACAGTGCCGGCTCGGGCAAGACCAACACGATTTCCTGGACCGCCCACCAGTTGGCCAGCCTGCACGACGACCACAACCAGCCCATCTACAACACGGTGGTCGTGGTCTCGGACCGCCGGAACCTGGACCGGCAGCTGCAGGACAACATCTTCCAGATGGAGCACAAGCAGGGCGTCGTCGCCAAGATCGACGAGGACAAGACCTCCGCCGACCTTGCCGACGAGCTGAACAAGGGCACCAAGATCATCATCACCACTCTGCAGAAGTTCTCGTTCCTGCTGGGCAAGGTGAAGGACCTGTCCGACAAGCGCTTCGCCGTGATCGTGGACGAGGCCCACAGCAGCCAGAGCGGCCGCAGCGCCGGCCACCTGCGCGGCGTCCTGGGCGGCGGCACGGGGGTGTCTGAGGAGGACCTGCTGGCCGAGGCGGAGAAATTGCAGGCCGCCGAGCCCGAACCCCTGGACATGGAGGAGCTGATCCTGGCCGAGGCCAAGAGCCGCGGCCCCCAGCCCAACCTCAGCTTCTACGCCTTCACCGCGACCCCGAAGGCCAAGACCCTCGAACTGTTCGGCGTGATGGGCGAAGATGTCAAGCCCAGCCCGTTCCACCTCTACTCCATGCGCCAGGCCATCGAGGAGGGGTTCATCCTCGACGTCCTGAAGTTCTACACCACCTACAAGACGTACTACAAGCTGGCCAAGGCCATCGAGGACGACCCCGAGATCGACGAGAAGAAGGCCAAGAAGGCCATCGCCCGCTTCATGAGCCTGCACCCCCACAACATCGCCCAGAAGACCGAGATCATGGTCGAGCACTTCCGCAAGACCACCAGCAAGAAGATCGGCGGCCGGGCCAAGGCCATGGTCGTGACGCGGTCGCGGCTGCACGCGGTGCGCTACAAGCAGGCGTTCGACAAATACATCGCCCAGCACCACTACAACGACTTGCGGACCCTGGTCGCGTTCTCGGGCACGGTCGACGACCCCGACCTGCCCAGCACCAGCTACACCGAGCCCGGCATGAACAGCATGAGCGAGAAGGAGTTGCCGGCGCGGTTCGCGTCGCCCGAGTTCCACGTGCTGATCGTGGCGGAGAAGTACCAGACTGGGTTCGACCAGCCCCTGCTGCATACCATGTTCGTGGACAAACCGCTGTCGGGCCTGAAGTCGGTGCAGACGCTGTCCCGCCTGAACCGCAAGACGAGCGGCAAGGAGGACACGTTCGTTCTCGACTTCGCCAACGAGGCCGAGGAGATCAAGGAGGGCTTCAAGCCGTACTTCGAGCGTACGGAGATCGAGGAGCCGACGGACCACAACCATGTCTACGAGTTGGAGCGGCGGCTCCGGCAGAGCCCCGTGCTCCAGGCCGCGGACATCGACGAGTTCGCGGCAGTCTACTTCAAGCCCCAGAAGGACCAGAAGAAGCAGGACCATGGCCTGCTGAACAGGTGGATCGACCCGGCCGTCGAGCGCTACCGGCAGGAGTACCGCGACCCGCTCGCCCCGGCCGGCGTCGAGACCTACACCGCCGAGGGCGAGGAGTTCAAGGGCCTGCTCAAGAGCTTTGTGCGCTTCTACGGCTTCCTCAGCCAGATCATCGACTGGCAGGACGTCGGGTTGGAGAAACTGTACGCCTATGGGCGCTACCTGCTGACCAAGTTGCCATACCGGGAGGGCTCGGGCGGGCTGGACCTGGACGACGAGGTGGCGCTGGCCTCCTACCGGACCGAAAAGACGTTCGACGGGAGCACGGCGCTGGTGCCCGGGGAAGTCGGTTTTGTCTACGGCGCTCAGGGCGTGGGGACCGGTGCCGCCCGCGAGAAGTTCGCGCCGCTGTCAGCGATCATCGAGGTGATCAACGAGCGGTTCGGCACCGACTGGACCCCCGAGGACCGGCTGTTGTTCGAGCAAATCTCCGGCGACATGGTCGCCGACGAGACCCTGGCCAGCCAGGCACGGGAGAACTCGCGTGCCCAGTTCAAGGAAGTCTTCGAGCCGGAGGTGCTCAAGGCGTTCGTCAGCCGGAAAGGGCGAAACGAGAAGATTGTGAACGACTTCATGTCCAATGCGGAAATGCGGGCGGTGATCATTGGGGCGCTTTTAGAAGACGTTTATCGGCAGGCGCGTGGGGATCGGCTTTGATCCAAGATCTGGGCGATAATTGCGACTGAGGCCAACACGCTGCCAGGGGAGTCAGGGAATGGACGAGATACCGACCAAGGACCTTACGATTGAGGATGTCCCTGGCGAGTATGCCGACTTCGAGGATCTGCGCTGGTTTGCCCATTCGTTGGGCGGGTATAGGGCGGCGGGATCGGCGAAGCGTTGTTTTGAGATCGCGCGATCGCCGAATCCAGAATCGCTTGAGGAGCTCAGAATCGCGCTGTTTTTCGAGTATCGTGCCCAACGGCATCAGGGAGGTGTGGAGACGGACCAATGGCAGCAGCATATTCGGGACATCGTGAGGAACATACGCCGATTGGTCGCGGAACGTGATTGCAAATCGGTGGACCCCGCGAGTCCGAGAACAGAGTGAGATGCAGTTTTGGCGACGGAACCCACGCCTACGATGTATTCGTACGATGGCTTCGACTAGGGAAAGCTGAGTGCGAAATCTGAGGTGAACGACTCTTCGCCGAAGGTAGTCAATGTTGCACGTTCGTTCGAAGACGCGCCCAAGCTGTCTTCGATTCCCCGGCAGTCGGAGTCCATTTATTGCTTCATGGTAGGTGTTGCGATTCTGAAAGGCTGCACTTTTCAGTCGTGGATTGTGGTGTACGCTTGAGTTGATCAGGAGATCAGGATATGGACTTTCGTTGGAGTGATATCAGATCTCTGCGTGGATCGCAGAATTCGGCGTTTGAGGAACTATGCGCGCAGATCGCAAGAGCAGAGGCACCACAGGAGGCATTGTTCCGCCGTAAAGGGACCCCCGACGCTGGGGTGGAGTGTTTCTGCATATTACCAGATGAACGCGAGTGGGGGTGGCAGGCGAAGTTCTTTGAGACCATCGGCGATACCCAATGGAAGCAGATCGACAAGTCTGCTAGAACGGCGCTTGAGAAGCATCGCAAGCTTTCTAGATACATCGTATGCGTGCCGCGAGACCTGTCTGATGCGCGTGTTGGAACGCACAGATCCGAACAAGACAGGTGGGATGCCTACGTAGGCAGATGGCAAGCAGTCGCGAGAGAATTGGGAATGAAGGTGGAGTTTGTTTGGTGGGGGAGCTTCGAACTGCTAGAAAGGCTGTCCACCGATGAGCATATTGGACGCCGGGTGTTTTGGTTTGGGAAACAAGGGCTTACCCGCGAGTGGTTTCGAGGGCAATTAGATGCGGCTATTAGAGCAGCAGGACCCAGATACACTCCTGATGCGCATGTCGATGTCCCTGCGGGAAGAGCTTTGGAGGTCTTTGGGCACACTTCTGCCGCAGAGAAGCGTCTTAGAACTTCAGCGGCAGAAGTCCGACGATTGGTCTACGATCTAACCATGTCGCGAGACGAAAAGCTTGACAGTGGTATAGCAACTAAGATGGGTGAGATCCGGAGATCGATACAAGATGTTGTCACCGAGATCACACTGGTTGAATTCGGACCAGAGGCGCGCCATTCCTGTCGAGATGTCGCTTTAAGCATTGAACAGGTCGTAACAGTGAGCGATGCCTTGGTAGAGCAGTTGTCTGCCCTAGCAGAACAGTATTCTAAAGAGCATGTAGGGAAAGGTAGGTCTGGGGCCAATCATGGGAATCCCTACTGGGAACTAAGTGCTCGACTTAATCGAGTCAGATATCGGCTGGCAGCGGTTCAGGCCGAATTCGCCAGATACGGTAGGTTGGAGGAATCTCCACTCCTTATCCTGACTGGAAGAGCTGGCACTGGGAAAACACATCTGCTTTGTGATGTAGGAATGGCCAGGTCTTCCGAGGAAGCGGTAACCGTTGTCGTGATGGGACAACAACTCACTGGCGAAACAGATCCCTGGACGCAGATCCTGCAGGTTCTTCAGTTGCCAGGCATGTCAGCAAACGAGTTTCTAGGCGCTCTTGATGCGGCTGGTCAGGCTTCGGGTCGCCGGGCATTGATCATTGTAGACGCTCTGAACGAAGGACAAGGTCGAATACTCTGGCGTCCTCACCTCAGCGCGTTTCTGGCACACATAGAGAAGCACCGGTGGTTAGCAGTTGCAGTATCGGTTCGTTCCTCATATGAGGAGGCAGTGATCCCAGAGGAGGTATTGAGTGAAGGGTACGAAGTGGAGCATGAAGGTTTTTCTGGGGTCGAGTACCACGCAGTCCGGACCTACTTTTCGCACTATGGCCTCGAATTTCCGTCAACGCCGGTTCTGCAACCGGAATTTACCAATCCGCTATTCCTAAAAACGATCTGCAAAGGCCTGCGCAAATCGGGGCTGAAGAGTCTGCCCCGAGGCTTTCACGGAATTACTGCCGCATTCAATTTCTACATCGATGCTATCAACAGAGAGCTCGCCAAACGCTTGGACTATGATTCGACTCAGAATCTCGTCCGGGAATGCCTGAACGATTTCGCAACGATGCTGGGGGAAATCGGCCAAACGTGGATAAGCCGCAAAGAGATATCCGACCACATCAATGCGAAACTTCCAGGTCGACGGTTTACGGAATCACTCTACAAGAACCTGGTCGATGAGGGGGTGTTTACCGAAGAAATCGCATCTGGGGGGAAAGGCCAGCTCCAAGAGATCGTTATCGTCTCGTATGAACGATTCGGAGATCATCTCGCTGTTTGGCATCAGCTCAGCAAGCACTTCGATCCGGAACACCCAACTAAGGCGTTCTCAAAAGGCGGAGGGTTGGAGGGCCTTAACGACCGGGGATTGCCGCTGTCACCTGGAATACTAGAATCCTACTGTATCCAGATTCCTGAGATTTGTCAGCGAGAGCTTCCTGATCTAGTGCCGTCGGTTGTCGAGGCCTGGGGTTTTGAAGAGGCTTATACTCGGAGCCTAATTTGGAGGGCTCCAGATTCGATTTCCGATTCGACGACGACGTGGATACAACAGCTGTTCCTAGAATCGGAGGAGTCGAATCTCTGTCTTGACGCTCTTGTCACGCTGGGGTCCGTCCGAGATCATCCATTGAATGCCGACTATCTAGATCGGGTTCTTCGACGTTTGCCCATGCCCGATCGCGATGTGCGATGGAGCGAGTTCGTTCATCGCTCATGGGGCAGCGGCGAATCGGTGGATCGGCTAATCGACTGGTCGCTAGAAGTTGCTGATGAATCCGAAGTAGACGACGACATCATACGGCTGTGCACCGTAGTGCTAATATGGCTCCTGGCTAGCTCCAACCGTTCATTACGTGACACCGCGACAAAGGCGCTTGTTGGTTTGGTTGGGGCGCGGCCAGAGATCGTATGCGGCGCGATTGGTCGATTTGGTGGCGTGGACGACCCCTACATACTGGAGAGACTCTATGCCTTCGCTTATGGGATCGTTATGCGCTCGCAATCGCCACGAGAGGTTAGGTTGATTGCTGAGATGGTCTACAAAGCGTTTTATGATCAAGATACGGTAATTGCTCATATCCTAACTAGAGATTATGCCAGAGGTGTCCTCGAGCGAGCGGTAGCGCTCGGTTGTGATGATGGATTCGACGTGAGTCGGTTCCGACCGCCGTATAGGAGTGAATGGCCAGCAATCCCTGAACTTGAAGAGGTGCTAACTCTCTATCCGGACAATGACGATAGCGGTTTTGATGGGAGAAGTGCTGCTTGGAGCAGAACTGCGATTCGGGAATCTGTCATGCATGGCGATTTCGCCAGGTATATCATCGGGACGAATTCTGGTGCATGCGATTGGCTGGCGCTGAAGATCGGTGAGGAGCCGTGGATTGCACCAAGAAAAAAGCTGGAACTGGAACTAGCGGGAGTCGGTCCTGATGCACGGCAGGCATTCGGCGATTACGAACAGATTCTTTATGAACTAGACATCACTGTGTCGTTGTATGCCTTACAAAGCGGTATGCCGAATGATGAAGGAATGGTTCAAGAGAAGGGCACTCAGGATACGCCTGAAATTGATCGGGTTGTAGAGGAATTGAGGCGCAGAAAAGCCGGGTTTATGGCGACGATTCCTGAAGCACGGCTCCCAAAGGTAGCGGTTCTTCTGCAGGACTTGCTGGACGAGAACAGGAAGCGTCCGCCGCGATTGAAGCTCGAACTCATTCAGAGGTACATCCTTTGGCGCGTCGCCGATCTTGGATGGACGATAGAACGGTTTGGGCTTTTTGATAGGTTTGAAGTCAGGTCGGACGGCAGGGCGGGGCCAAGTGCGGAACGAATCGGAAAGAAGTACCAGTGGATTGCTTTTCACGAGATACTGGCTTATCTGTCAGACCATTACCAGTTCAGAGAGTGCTTCCGGGAAGATGAAGGCAAGCAAGCCTATGAGGGAGCCTGGCAGCTTTCGTCGCGCGGCATCGACCCATCCAATATCTTATTGACAAAGCCTGGCGCTGGGTCATGGAACGGCCACAAGGAATCTTGGTGGGGGCCGATGAGATGCTGTAAATGGGACGTACGAGTGGATCATAAAGATTGGATCGACCAAAAGGAGGACATCCCCAATCCGGAAGAGTTGTTGGTAGTTGCTGATCCCGTAGACGGAGAATTGTGGGTGAATCTCGATGGTCTCGCCGTTTGGCGGCAGCCCGCGCCGGAGGGAGTCGAGCCAAGCGAGGTTGATCGAAGAGAGTTGATGATTCGCTTCCAGAGCTATTTTGTTAGAAATACAGACTTGGAGGGCCTGCGGCATTGGGCCGATGGGGTGGATATCGGATCTCATAGGATGCCAGAGCCCCAAAGTGTTCATAGGCTGTTTCTCGGTGAGTTTGGATGGGGTCCTGCCTTCAAGTTCTTCAGCGATCCGTATTATGGACACGAGGGGTGGGCGAAGCCGATCGAAAGCTGTCCTGCTAAAGTCGCGGCCACGAGCTTCACCTATACCCCAACTTTGCAAAACCATCCTGATCAAGCCGCCTGTTCCAGCCCCCGCATGATCCGGTCGTAGTCCGCCCGCACCGCCTCGTTCCCGCTCATCGTCAACGTCAGCGCACCATCCGGACGGTGGAGCCGGCCGGCCCGC
>JACZKN010000269.1 GCA_014859985.1 Candidatus Krumholzibacteriia bacterium
GGTGGACGCCGCGGGCCGGGGCGGAGGTGGTCCTGCTGGGGGTGGCCACCTGGGCGGGCTACTCGCTGTGGGACGCCGCCATGCGGCGGGGCCACGCGGTACCGGTGGCGGCGGCCTCCTACCTGACACCTTTGCTGTCGACGGTCGCCAGTTGCCTGTACCTTGGCGTCGTGCCGGGGCCGCGCCTGTGGTTGGGCTGCGCGCTGCTGGTGGCCGGTTCGCTGCTGAGTTGGCGGGCGGTTGCCGAACCGGGGACCGCAAGGGTATAGTCGCGGCGGCGGCGCAACCGATCCGGGCCGCGACCACGGCCCGCGGAGGCGGGCCCCGACCAGGGGAGGATCCACGACCATGATTCCCGCACGCGAAGCCCTGGCCCGCCTGCGCGAAGGCAACCGCCGTTTCGTCACCGAGGGCAAGGCCAGCGACGCCCCCACCGGGCACGACCGGCGACGCGAACTGCTGGCGGGCCAGGAGCCGTTCGCGGTCGTCCTCGGCTGTTCCGATTCGCGCGTGCCGGCCGAGCTCGTCTTCGACCAGGGCCTGGGCGACCTTTTCGTGATCCGCGTGGCCGGCAACATCGTCGCGCCGTCCCAGGTCGCCAGCGTCGAGTTCGCGGCCGAGCGGCTGGGGGTAAGGCTGGTGGTGGTGCTGGGGCACTCCCGCTGCGGCGCGGTCGTCGCGACCCTGGAGGAGCTCGAGAGGCCGCAGCAAGGGCGGGCGCGGCACCTGCCGTCCATCATCGACCGCATCCGTCCGTCGGTGGAGACGGTGCTGGACGCCGCCGCCGGCGCCGACCGCGAGACCCTCGTGCGCCGGGCGGTGCGCGCCAACATCCGCGCCTCGGCCGATCACCTGCGGCACGGGTCGCCCCTGCTGGAGGAGCTGATCCGCACCGACGGGCTGCTGGTGGTGGGGGCGAAGTACTCCCTGCAGTCGGGGGTCGTGGAGTTCTTCGACGGGCTGCCGGCCGACGCCTGAGCGTGCGGGTCTACGCCGCGGGGATCACGTACCGCAGCACGCACGCGGCGTGGCAGCCGGTGCCGCCCAGGACGCACAGGTGCCACACTGCGTGGTGGTAGGGGAAGCCCCGCCAGGCGTAGAAGACCGCGCCGCCGGTGTAGGCCGCCCCGCCTGCGCCCAGCAGCAGCAGGGCGCCGGGCGGCAGCGCGGCCACCAGCGGCTTCGTCACGACCACCAGGAGCCAGCCCAGCGCGAGGTACGAGGCCAGCGACACCCATTTCCAGGGCCGGCGCAGCACCACCTCGTAGACGATGCCCAGCAGCGCGAGCCCCCAGACGACGCCGAACATCGACCAGCCCCAGGGGCCGCCCAGGACCACCAGCAGGAACGGCGTGTAGGTGCCGGCGATCAGCAGGTAGATCGCGCCGTGGTCCAGCAGCTTGAAGACCTGCTTGGCGCGCTGGGCGGTCAGGGCGTGGTACAGGGTCGAGGCGGTGTAGAGGATCACCATCGAGGCCCCGAAGACGCTGACGCCGACCACCAGCAGGGCACTGCCGCGGGCGACCGCCAGCACCACCATGGCCACCAGCGCCGCGGCGCTGCCCAGCACGCCGATGCCGTGGGTGATCGCGTGGGCGATCTCCTCGCCGCGGGGGAAGTCGTCGTGGGCGAAGGCGCCGCGCATGCGGGCTCCGATCTGCGGGTGGGCTACCGGTAACGGCCGTGCAGCCGGCTCCAACCCGCGGTGCGGTCCGGGACGGTCTCGCACCCCGGATCGTTGATGACCAGTTCGTTCAGCACCGCCGCGCCGTTGAGCGCGAAGGTGCAGTCACGGATCATGGAAGCGTCCGCCCGGATCGCGAACCGGGAAGGCGCGGCGTCCAGCAGGGTGCACTCCCGGGCAAACAGCCGAACCCAGCCCGAGGGACAGCCGGCCACGACGAGGTTCCACTCGACGGTGCCGTCCGGATAGTCGGTGACGATCACGGTCGTGACCGCCGGCGCGAAATCGGGCCGGCCGGGCTGGGAAACGTTCTCCGGGAACGCGAAGCGTACGGTGACGTAGGCCAGGCCGAGCCCGTCCGGCACCAGGGCCCAGGCCACGAGGGGAAACGAGGCGCCCGCCGTGCCGGTGACGCAGGTGATGCCACGGGCCTCATCGGCCCACACGCCGACGCCGAATCCCCCGGTGTCGGGCGGGGACTGGCCCGTCGCCGCCGCGGCCGCCGACACCAGCAGCAGGACGACCGGCCATCTCAAGGTCCACCTCCGATCACGGTCCCGAGCCAGGCGGCGAAGAAGGTCCCGGTGTCCCGCCGCCAGGTGTCGTGCAGGTGCGGCCGCACCTCGGCCACCGGGTAGACGGGCGGCGGGCCGCCGTCGCGGCGGGCGGCCTGCACCGCCGCGCAG
>JACZKN010000270.1 GCA_014859985.1 Candidatus Krumholzibacteriia bacterium
CAAGCCAGGAGGGTAGCATCTTGGTGGCGGGAAGGACCTTCCCGGCTTTTGGCCTCACTGCCGCAGTGGGGACCTATCGGGCGAAATCGGGTGAGGACCTATCGGCGAAACCGCTGGGGTACTATCGCGCGAATACTGACAATCGACGGGATGGATCGGCGGCGGGTGGTCGAGGCGACGTACCGCAAGCTGGGCGGGGAGGCGGCCAAGACGTTCCGGATCAAGCCGCTGAAGATCTTCTCGCATCGCGAGAGCGTCTACGTGCATGCGCGGTTGGCGAAGACGCCCGGCAAGCCCTGGAAGACGCCCACCTACGATCCCCTGCTGGCGGTCCAGCGATTCGTGAGCGCCACCCTGACCGACACCCCGTTCCGCCGGCCGGCGGGCTACGACTTCGAGAAGGCCATGAACCAGGGGTTCGGGGTCTGGAACCAGAAGCGGTTCCGGGTGGTGCTCGAGCTGACGGGCTGGGCGGCGGATTTCGCGCGGGAGCGGGTCTGGAGTCCGGATCAGAGGATCACCGAGCTGGCGGGCGGGGGGATCAGGCTGGAGTTCTGGGCTACTTCGGAGCCGGAGGTGGTGGGGCTGGTGCTGTCATTTGGTGGTGATGTTAGGCTCGTTTCTCCTGCCGGCTCCGCTGCTGGAGTCGCTCTGGCTGCGAAGAAATTGCTAGCTAACCACACCTAGTTTGAATGCGGAGGCGTAGTTTGAGCGCGATCTACCGCTACAATAAACAGGAGACCATCGTATCACCGTTAGACCCTATCGAGGACCTGATGACCTGGATTGAAGGTCTTCAGGGAGTCGGCTACACAGCAGAACTGCTAAAATCCGTCCACGGATTTCGCGATAAGCGCGAGATCGAAATCTCAGCCCGATCAATTTCTGCACTTGCAACTAACGCACTCAATCTATTGGATCAAGCGTATTCTGGTATTGCCTTAGTTTCGTTTCTGCCCCTGTATTATGCGATTTCCAATCTGTCAAAAATCTATATCGTGACAGCGGGTTTGCGGACAACATTGGCAAGACAAAAGCGTCACGGTGCAAACTATGACGTGGACAAGAAGCGCAGCCATAGCCTACTTAATGAGAACGTGAATATTCACACGCAAGGTGTGTTTCCTCTTTTCTATAGCGTGCTAACTGGGCAGTCAATATCATGCAAGAGGAAGATTTCGCTAAAGAGCTTCTATCCATTCATTTCGCCAATAGAACACGAGCTCTCGCAGTTCCAAGGCTTGCAATCTGGCTTGCACTTGGTTTTTGTACGAGTCAACGGTGACACGGCCAGCGGCTTTAGATTAATACTAGAAGCCGCCGTCCCACATACGCGGTTAGCCAAAGATATCCGCGGCTACAAGTCATTTGTAGGGTTGCGCACGGACCAGCCTCGTCAAAAAGCGATATCGCCCACAGTGCAGGCAAGCAGTATCGAAGAAGCAATAGAATTGTTGTCAGGGCACATTCGTAGATCACTTTTGTATTGCCGGCTCGTTCCATCTGACAGCCGCCCGAACCCGCCGGTGTTTGTTCCATATACGGGTGCAAATCTGCTTATGGCGGAAGAGGTGCCGATTTGGCTGGCGTTCTTTCATCTTTCGAATATCGTCCGGTATAGTCCGGAGTACTTGTTCAGGCTCAAGGACAGCAAGTCGTGGCCGTTGCTTCTCGCCATGAGAAAGCACGCACTGTTGCGATTCCTCGTGCTCTTTTGGTCACATGTTAATCGTCAAGTGGTTCATCTTAAGGGCGAGTGGTAACGGAACAACCTAACAAGAGATAGCATCTGGCTATCGTGTCTATCACGGCTCAGGTTGGGCCAGAGCCGCGCCAGCCACGCTTGCAGGTGAAGCCGACGCTAGCCCTCTGGAGATAGTAATGGGATTAGCCAATTGGTTCAGTGCTTTCTGTGAGAGTATCCGGGTTCAGGATAGCGGTACTATTTCGACTCGCTATAAGGCCATCACCCGGCGCCTGAACACGGACTTCTGGAACACGACATCGGACACATCCCATAGTCTCTACGTCGGGTCGTATGGCCGGAACACCGCCATCGAGGGTTTCAGCGACCTCGACATGGTGTTTGAACTGCCGGCGTCACTATATCACCGATACGATGGCTACTCTGGGAATGGGCAGTCAGCGTTACTGCAAGTCGTACGATCGTCAATGCAAAAAACGTACTCTACTTCGAGCGTTGGCGCCGACGGCCAGATAGTGGAGGTTAGCTTCAAAGACGGGATCACGTTTCAGGTCGTACCCGTCTTCAACAACAACGCGGGGAGCTACACTTTTCCAGATTCCAACGATGGT
Organism: Candidatus Krumholzibacteriia bacterium; assembly: GCA_014859985.1. Classification (GTDB taxonomy): domain Bacteria; phylum Krumholzibacteriota; class Krumholzibacteriia; order LZORAL124-64-63; family LZORAL124-64-63; genus JACZKN01. The sequence goes on from JACZKN010000270.1 coordinate 2,317, forward strand.
GGGAAGTGGCAGACAACGAACCCCCGGCCGGAGATTAAGGCCGTTCACGACAGGAATATCTTATGCAACGGCAATTTGATTCCGCTGTGCCGCATGGTGCGATCATGGAAACGGGAATGGAGCGTTCCAATCGGCGGCCTTCTCGTAGACACCCTTGCGTATCGGTTCATCATTGGATGGCCATATAGAGACAGGTCGTACTACTATTACGACTTAATGTGTCGTGACTTCTTCGAGTACATGGCGGCGCAAGACCCGACACAGGAGTACTGGAAAGCGCCAGGAAGCGGACAATGGGTCTACTGTGCCAAAGGACAATTCCAGTACAAAGCGAAGCGTTGCTATAACATCGCCCTTGAAGCTATCAAGCACGAAACGGCAAATCCCCGTCGAGAGTGGTCAGCAAAGCAGAAGTGGAGGGAAATTTTTGGGACCTCATACCCAGACTGACCCGCCGATCGAGCCTCGCGCCCTCATTGAAGCGCAGGTGCGCGAGTGTTACGGTCGCGTGGTGTACTCTCACAAGACTCACGAGAAGTGCGCAGATATCCTCCTGTCGAGACTGTCTACAATCAAGCTTTGGCAGATAATCTTGTCCTCGGTCACGACGGCTGGCTTTCTCGCTACGATCTTTGGTGTTGGCCCGGGAGGTGCGATTATCGGAGTTGTCGTTTCTACGGTACTGCTGGCGCTCAACGCCTACACGAAAAACTATGATCTGGGAGCGCTTGCGCAGAAGCATCGCCAAACAGCCGCGGACCTCTGGCTACTTCGGGAGAAGTACCTTGCTCTGATCGTGGACTTGCGGATCGGCAAGGAGTCCCTAGAGACAGTCCGTGCGCGTCGAGACGCGACTCTAGACGACCTCCACGGCGTTTACTCCGGTGCGCCGAGCACCACGTATGCGGCCTACAGAAAGGCCCAGAAAGCTTTGCAGCAGCAAGAGGAGATGACGTTCTCTGATGCCGAGATCGATGCGTTTCTGCCAAAGGAACTCAAGAAAGGCTGACAACAGCATGCAGTGGACGGCGTCGTGCTCCCAGTCGCCCCTGAACTGTAAGCGAACGTTAGATGAGGGAACGCTATGGACGTAGAGAAGCTATTCGACAGAATGGATGCGTGGCGGCATTTCCCTAACTACCAGCTCGAACGCCGCGCAGATCTACTTTTCTCGCTATACCTCCCCCAAGTGCTGAGCCAAGAGGCAAGGGAGACGGTGTGCGAGGAGATTGCCCCGGAGTTTCCCATCCGAATCGGCACGATCTACTCGGATAAGCCTACCGAAAGATCCTACAAGATCGACTACCTTGCAGTATCTGAAAGTGGGAAGCGAGCCTTCTTGGTCGAACTTAAGACGGACGGAGCGTCACGCCGCGAATCGCAGGATAGCTATTTGCTCGCTTCCGCTGCCGCCGGAATGACCCCTCTCCTAGAGGGCTTGCTAGAAATCTTCAGGGTTACTCAGGCTAAGCGCAAATACTACTGCCTATTGGAACAGCTTGCGGCAATGGGGCTGCTTAGTTTGCCTGACGAGCTGAGAACTATCGTGCACACACCAACACTTTTGGGCGTAAACGAGGCTTCACGTCGGGTTAAGATCACTTCTGCGGTCGAGAACTGCGAAGTGTTGTACATCCAGCCCAAAGGCAGCGGGGTAGGCGTTATATCTTTCGAGGACTTTGCTGCAAGAATCGAGGGGAATCAGGATCGGGTCGCTAGCCGGTTCGCACGTTCGCTGCGAGAGTGGTCATCGGTAGAAGCGGGTCGTCGCGAGTTCATCTAGTAGTAGCGCATTGCGGATAGAGTCGCCTTTCACGCCGTGCCGGTTGCCGGGGCGCGCCAGACGACTGTGCAGGCTCAGGTCAATATGACGAACTGGGAGGGTACAGTGAATTGTCCAATAGAGGTCCGCCGGGCTCACTTCGATGGAGCAATTCTCAAACGAGGATTCTGGCTCTACGTTTGGAAGGTCACAGACGCATCGCGGACCGTTGTCTACGTCGGCCGTACAGGGGACAGTTCATCCGCGAATGCATCATCTCCGTTCTCGAGACTGAGCGCGCACCTCGCAACGAAGAACACGGCGAAGGCAAACTCCATGTACCGCCAATTACGGAGGATAGACATCGTCCCGACGGCAGCGGATTTCTCGATGGTCGCTGTCGGCCCGCTCTTCTGTGAGCAAGGCTCCTTCGCGGACCACAAACCTCTTCGAGATCGAATGGCCGGAATGGAAGCTTCTTTGGCCAATGAGCTGCGCCGGCGAGGCTACACCGTGGTAGGCACCCATAGCGCCAAATACCCGGTGTCTGAGCACGATCGTGAGGCATTCGAGGAAATCGTGGCGGGGGTAGCGGTTGAGCTCGGTTAGTGAATCAAACTCCTAGAGATCTTGAAGAGACGATCAGCCTGAATCTCCCGAGACGGAGTGCTGATATGCCGAAGTACAGCCCGGGAAACCCGATCCGCGTTGCGTCATCACCGGACAGAACTGGCACTGTCGTTTCCGTTGAATTGGTACATGGTGGGATCCAATACTACCGGGTGATGATCGACAGAAGCATCAAGACGATGCCTGAAGCGGACCTAGTCCCGTTTGTGGAAGCCAAAGACATCTTGGCGAGCCTCATCAACGGCCCTCTCGGCTATGTCGAGGACCTCCAGCGACTTCTGACGTTTAACCGGTTGTTCCGGGATCGCCCCCTGCTCAACCACATCTACGCATTCAACGCATCGCGTACCCGCTTCTACCCGCACCAGTTCAAGCCGCTCGTCAAGTTCCTCGAATCACCGAACTACCGCATCCTGATCGCTGACGAGGTCGGCTTGGGCAAGACGATCGAGGCCGGTCTTATCCTCACTGAGTTGGAAGCGCGACAGGACGTGGAACGGGTGCTGATCGTGTGCCCGGCGAACCTGACCCAGAAATGGAAGATCGAGATGCGGAGCCGTTTCGGGCAGGACTTCCGAATCCACAAGGCCAAGGAGTTTCGTGAGTTCCTCGACGAGTTCGAGAGCGCGCCCATACCTCCGGACATGCGGGCGATCATCTCTCTGGAGAGTATCCGGACCTCTTCGGTGACCGAGAGGTTGGCGGCCGTCCGGCCCGACCTCGACCTCGTGATCATCGATGAGGCGCACCATCTGCGAAATTTCGGCCGACGCCAACGTCGCGCCGGAGACATCTTGTCCGAGTTGTCCTTGGCGATGGTGTTCTTGACCGCGACACCGGTCCAACTCGGCCAGAAGGACCTCTACAGCCTTCTCAATCTGCTTGAGCCGGACGAATTCAGGGACAAGGACGCTACCCTCGCCTTGTTCCGAGCGAATGAGCCACTCGTGCGCGCCCAGGTCTTCGTCTCTCGGTCGCCGGCGAGGGCGGCAGAGGCCAGGGAGGAGGTCGTCCGTGCTGCGGCAACCGTCGAACGCGTCCGGACACATCCCGAACTGCAGCTCCTTTATGAGGACATCGCGGAGATAGAACGATCCGCGGGACAACCGCGGGCCGCCGCAGTCGTCGCAGCGCAAAAGCGCTTGGCGGCCATCAACCTATTGAGCCACATCTTCACCAGAACGCGGAAACGCGACGTGTTTTCGGAGGCTGGTCGACGCAAAGCTTACCCCTGGAAGGTGTTGTTCAGCGAACGCGAACGGCAGTTCTACGATGCGGTGACGGACTTCGTCCGCGCGGAAGCGGTCAACAGGACGGACGTGCCGGTCATCCAGCAGTGGATCTTGAATACACCGCAGCGGCGAATGGCTTCCTCGATCCCGGCGATGATCGACTACTACAAAAAATACGTAGGGCTCGGTCTCGGGGAGGACGCGGAAGACACGTTCTATACGGACGACGACCCGCAGCAGACCCCGGACCTGGCGACCGCCCGCCAACACCTCCAAGCGGTCATCGCGAAGTGGCCGGAAGACCAAATCGACAGCAAATACGAGGTGTTCAAGCAGATCCTAGAATTCAACAGGCAGGAGCGGGACAGGGTCAAAGTCCTCGTCTTCGCCTTCTTCAAGGACACCCTGTACTACCTCAAGCGACGCCTGGCGGCTGACGGGTACGGGGTCGCGATGATCTCCGGTGATGACGCGCCCGATGACCGTGGCCCTATCATCCTGGACTTCAAGAACAATCCCAAACTCGAGATACTACTTTCGTCGCGGGTTGGTAGCGAGGGCCTGGACTTCCAGTTCTGCAGCACTTTGGTCAACTATGACCTCCCGTGGAACCCCATGGAGATCGAGCAGCGGATCGGCCGTATCGACCGGCTCGGCCAGGAAGCGGAAGTCATCGACATCCACAATCTGAGTGTCGAAGGGACAATCGAGGAGCGGATCCTGACCAGGTTGTTCCAGCGCATCGGTGTATTCGAACGTAGCGTCGGAGATATCGAGGCGATTCTTGGCGACGAATGGCGCCAATTGGAGCGGGATCTGCTGTCGATTGCGAGATCCCAGGAGGATATCGATCACAGGATCGACCAGGCTGCGGTTGCTTTCGAGTCGCGGATGCGCGACTTGAACGACCTGGAGCAGAACACGGCCCAGTTCGTCGGCACTGATGAATATTTCGAACATGAGATCAAGGCCATCAAGGATCGTTATCGATACGTTACCGGAAAGCAGTTGTACGACTACGTCAGCTGCTTTCTTGAATTGGAATGCCCCAAGACGCGGCTCAGATACGACCAAGAGCGCGAAAGCGGCATTATAAAGCCGGATGGCGAATTGCATTCATTCATCACACGCCGTGGACAGGGGGCGGCGCTCCGGCACTTCCTGACGGCCCCGGCGGATGGTATCGCCTTGACCTTCGACCGGGATCGCGCTTTCGAAGACCCACGGATCGAGTTCATCAACGTCACTCACCCGCTCGTCCAGGCCATCACCGAGCACTACCGTGACGGCCAACAGTCCTTCACGACGGCGCACCATGTCGGCCTTAGGACTGACGCCCTGCCGCCTGGCATGTACGTCTATTTTATCTGGCGGCTAATGATCACGGCGGCGCGCAGTTACAACAGTTTGGAAATGGTCGTCCTCGATTCAGCCGGGAATGAAGCAGTCGCTGCGGGCGACGCCGAGCGGCTCATGGGCCTGATTTTGCAGGAAGGGATGAATCCGTCGAAGCACGACATAGAAGTCCAGGCCGACGCGGTCCGGGCCGCGCATGACCGAGCTTACGGGATATTCATGTCCAGGGTGCGAGGGATTCGGCGCGAGAAGGAGTTCACCAATCAGGGCTATATCGACCGACGCGTCGCCAGCTTGGAGGCTCACTACGGGAAGAACATCGGCGCGCTCCGCCAGCAACTGGGGCAGGCTGAGAGAAGGGACGCGGCGGACAACTACCTGCGGATGATCCGGGGCAAACTGAGGAAGGCAGAGGCCGAACGCGAGGCCAAGTTGCAGGCCATTAGGGACTCGCGGCAGGTCGCGGAGGAGATCGATGGACTCGCGTCGGGGATTCTGGAAATTCTGGCGCCCTAAGACCGGGCCGGATAGCGCTCCCAAGGACCAGGGCGAGCCCGTGGAAACCGGACAGAGCGGTGGGTCGCCTTATGCGCGCCGGGTGGCGGCACAGGAGATTTCGGTCCAGGTCGGCCTCGACTTCGGAACGAGCGGCACGAAGGCCGCCTATAGGCGAATCGGCGGCAACGGGGACGTGCACGCGGTCGACTTCGGGACAAGTACAGTCGAATATCCGAAGTACGTCCTCCCCTCATTAGTGTGCCACGGCGAAGGCGAGTTCCTGTTCGGGCACGAGGCCGCTGACGTGTTGCGCGATCGGCCGCACGACCACGGGTTCCGGAACTTCAAGGTCGTCTTGGCCGGGAAGCACGATGAACACCACCGAGACCAGAAGTCCGTCGCGCTGTTCGATCGGGAAGCCGGGCGGCTTGCAGGTGTGGAACGCGGCCTGGCTGAGGAATACATCTGCTCCCTCTATCTGGCGTACGCCATGCGCACCGTCAGGGAGCGTTTGGCGAAGATCGACGAATTGACTGGGGCAGTATTGAACGTCCTCTTCAACGTGTGCATACCCATTGACCATATTGAGAACAACCAGCTCTGGCCTGTCTTCAAGAGGGTCCTGGCCTGCGCGGAACTCTGTGAACGAGAATGGAATAGGCTGGCGGGGGTTCGCTACGACTTCGAGCAGTGGCGATCGTATTGGCAGGACGCGGACTACGCGCAGTCGGGGCCGCAGTCTTATGAGCGCGCGGGTGGTGCAGCCCGAGTCTTCGCGATCCCGGAGTCGGTTGCCCAGGTTGCCCCATTCAGTACCTCGTCGGCTGCTGAACGCGGCCTTTATGCGATGATCGATTTCGGCGCCGGGACTACGGACATATCGATATTCAAGATCAACGACAACGACACCATGCATTTCTTCGCTTCCCGGAACATGCCGGTCGGCGGCAGGGGTCTAGAGGACGAGCTTGTGACGAAGGCATTTTGTCGGCAGGTAACCCGACGGGAAATCATCGGCTTGCTCCGGGAGCTGGCGCCGCTTCCTGAGCGGCACCGCCGAGCAAAGCACCCAGCGGCTGCGCGGTGTATCGACCAGCATTACGCTGCGATCTACGCGGGAACAAGTCCGGAATGGGGAGCGGCGACATCCCGCCTTCGCAACGCCGATTTCTGGCGTCGGGTAACCTTGTTCACGGCCGGGGGCGCGTCGGGGTTCGATGTCATTCGCGAGAAGTTTTCGGTACCCATCCCGTACGGGTTGGGCAGTCCAAGGCAGAAGGTCCGGTACAGCGTCGAAACGATCGGTAAGCCACGCAACTACCGGAGCGACGATTGGGCGCCCTACGGAAGACTGGCGGTCGCATACGGGCTAACCTATCCGGGTCCTACGCTGCAGGGGATTACGCTGCCGAGCGACGCGCCGGATCACACTCCGCCGATTATCCGGCTCAATGTGCCCGATAGAGACGAGACGATATAGCCGATTAGCGTCCAGGATGGAGACAAAATGAGTAGCGTAGGCCCGTTGGTGCTCTTGATTTTCGACAACTACCCGTGCTACCATTCGGTCCCGCGGAATGGAAAAGCCTCATGTTCGACGGCGTGACCAGGAACGCCCGCCACAGCGCAGACCGCATTTGCGGCGAGAAACCCATCTCGCTGTTCGCCGAGTTGTTGTACAACGGGAGGCGTTACGAGCTGAGCGAAATGGCCCGGTGCTTGGGTCGCCAGAAGCAGGCGCTGCTAACGGCGATAGGCGACGTACCGCAAGCTGGGCGGGGAGGCGGCCAAGACGTTCCGGATCAAGCCGCTGAAGATCTCCTCGCATTGCGAGAGCGTCTACGTGCATGCGCGGTTGGCGAAGACGCCCGACAAGCCCTGGAAGACGCCCACCTACGATCCCCTGCTGGCGGTCCAGCGGTTCGTGAGCGCCACCTTGACCGACACCCCGTTCCGCCGGCCGGCGGGCTACGACTTCGAGAAGGCCATGAACCAGGGGTTCGGGGGTCTGGAACCAGAAGCGGTTCCGGGTGGTGCTCGAGCTGACTGGCTGGGCGGCGGATTTCGCGCGGGAGCGGGTCTGGAGTCCGGATCAGAGGATCACCGAGCTGGCGGCCGGGGGGATCAGGCTGGAGTTCTGGGCTACTTCGGAGCCGGAGGTGGTCTCGCTAGTATTGGGCTTGGGCAGCTACGGCAGATTGCGCTCGCCTGGCAGTGTCGTCGCGTCAGTCGTTGATTCACTGAAAACGTCGATCGAAAGCTATTGTTCGGCTTTACAGACGTAGACAAGGTGCCTAGAGGCGGTTACTATCGTTAAACAGCCCTGCCAAACGCTATGCTATATTGGCTGCACAAGAGTCGGGCCGGGCCGTTTGTTGAGTTTCAGTAGAGGTGACAAGGTAGGCTGTGCCAACGTTGAGGTGTGCACATGCCGATTATCCTTTCACCAGGCGACAAGGTATGAGATCACCGGAAACGAGATGTTGCAGGGCTTTTACCGGAGATCGCCCTCCCACTTCAGAAAGGCTCGACTTGGGGCCGTTAGAATTGTTGGTAGGCGTCCGATCAAGCGATTTCGTATTAGTAAGGGTGGAGAGCTACGAATAGGTTGCGAACATTGAGTCTAGCGGGATGCATACGCACCGACTCCCATGCGTTGGGCCGCGAGTTCCTCGCTCCAGCGCTTGATCAATCCTGCATGTACTCGCGCGCAGTGGGCTATTTCGTGAGCTCGACGTTCAGGTGCGCTAGCGAAGAGTACCTGAGGTTCTTTGTGAGGGGGGGCGTATTTCGAATCGTATGTTCAAACCGATTTCAGTCCGACGACCTCCGCGCAATCCGAGGGCTATATAGCGCCCGCCCCGGGCTGATTAAGGCCGCTGACACTGAGGAATATCTAAAAACTCGTTTCTCGAATTCTAGATGGAGTGAGGCTCTCGTTGGTTTAATCGCCCTTGCCCAAGTTAAGATATGGGTTGCTGTACTCCGGCCAGACATTCCGGGCAGCCTTTACCACGAAAAGATCGGATCATTTCGAGATAGTAACAACAACGAACTATCATTCACTGGTAGCGCTAACGAATCGTGGCAAGCATACCAATCAAACTTCGAGCGATTAGATCTCTTTCGTAGCTGGGGTAGCGCTGAAGAAAAGCGCGCTGCTCACAATATTTCCTCGCAAATACGAAAGCTAATTGCAAACGAGACATCTGGCGTAGAAGTAATGGAGTTGGCTGAGGCTATCAGGCGGAACGTGTTGGTCTCTGAAGACGCCAGATCTAGTTGTGACGACTCACCGGTCGTGGCAAAACACCACGATCAATACAGGGGTGACCTGCTGTCTCTCCCACAAGATTTGAACCTGTTTCCTCACCAGATCAAGGCGATAAGTAAGTGGGGCAACGCTGGCGGGAAGGGCATCTTAAAGATTGCAACAGGTGGGGGGAAAACCGTGGCCGCTCTTGCGGCTGTTTGCAAAATTGCACAAAGAGTGCAGGGCCCGCTTGCGGTGGTCATCGTTGCGCCACTTATTAACCTCGTCGATCAATGGTTGATAGAAGCAAGTAGATTCGGCCTCATGCCCATTCGGTGTGCAGAGGGGGCGGACGCCTGGACGCAGGACCTAATAATACAAAAGCAAGCCTACAACGCAGGGCTCCTTAGGGTGCTAAGCATCGTAAGTACGAATAGTACCTTCTTTGGGAGTGGGCTCGCTGAAATAGTGGCCGACCTACACGGGACCGTCTTGTTAATTTGCGACGAGGTCCACAATCTCAGAGGCGAAAGCTCCATCCTAAAATTACCAAGCAACGCCTCACTGCGAATAGGGCTTTCTGCTACACCAGAAGATAGTTTCAGCGGCGCTCCTGTACCTGCATATTATGATTACTTCAATGGTGTAGTATTTACCTACGGACTCGAGGAGGCAATTCGCGACGGTGTTCTTGTCCCCTACTTGTATTACCCCACTCTAATTGAGCTCCTTGATGAGGAGGTTGAGGAATACTTGCGCCTTTCGAAGATGCTAGCACGATATATTCACAGTGAGAGTGAAGAGTTCTCCCCTCAGGCGAAGTCTTTGTTGCTGAGGCGGGCCAGGCTAATTGGTACCGCATCCAATAAGGAGCGGTGGGTCCGGGGTTTACTATCAGCCCGGAAGAACGGCACTCGGACTCTCATATATTGTGGTGACGGGACTGTCGCCGGTGACGAGGAAAGCAGCCTCATACGACAGGTTGACCGACTCTATACATTGGTTACGAAGGAAATTAGTCTCATAGGGGCGACGTATACTTCCCGCACAAGCACGAGGGACCGCCAAGTGATATTGGACAAATTTCGTGACGGATTAATTGGCGTCCTGGTTGCAATTCGTTGCTTAGATGAAGGAGTTGATATTCCCGCAGTCGATACTGCGATAATGCTCGCGAGCAGTACGAACCCCCGACAATTTGTACAACGGCGAGGCAGGGTGCTGCGCCGCTTTCCGGGAAAAGCTGAGGCGCGCATCTTCGACACGATTGTGGTTCCGCCCGCGCAATATGCACGGTTTGATGGGCCGGAGTTTCAAGCGGCCAAGAGGCTTCTCATCGGACAATTCAAGCGCGTCAACGAGTTCGCCGGCTTAGCTATCAATGGACCTGAGGCCCGCGCAGAGGTCCTTTCATATGCGGATAGACTCGGACTGTTAGGGCAACTGGAGGTATAACGCACATGAACTCATCTAGTCGGGAGCTGCGAAGGTCCATTATGGCCGTCGTCACGCAATTGTCTGAGGAAGAGCAGGCGCTGCTGCGAGAGGTACTCCAAATAGAACGAAAGCAGCTACACAGCGCCAAGCCGCGTGTTAAGGAAGACATACTAGACGCGGTGAGGAGGCATATCAAATGAAGTTGCTGCGAATGAAAATCACAAATTTCCGACAATTCTATGGAACGCAAGAGATAGAGTTTGCGGTTTCTAATGAAAAGAATGTTACCGTGGTACACGGCTTCAATGGCTCAGGTAAGACCGCTCTCCTAAATGCGTTTGTCTGGTGTCTGTACGGCGAAACCACACCAGACTTTGAGTTCCCAGAGCGCTTAGAAAATGAGCGGATGTTTGCTGAACTTGGAGTCAACGAGGAATTTGTAGTTGAAGTGGCACTCTACTTTGAAGCAAATGACCGGCGCCTATTGGCCGCGCGCAAGATGACAGGGCGAAAGACTAGTGATATACAGGCAACTCGCGCTGAACCGGAACTTGATCTACTAGAATTTACTGGACCGACCGCAATGCGAGTGGCAAGCAACGGAAAAGCCTGCCAAGAAGAAATCGACATGCTTCTGCCGAGGGGGCTATACCGGTTCTTTTTCTTCAACGGAGAGCGCGTCGAGTGGTTGGCCTCTACAGAGGCGTATAAAGAGGTAGAGTCTGGGATCAAGGTTTTGTTGGATATTTTGGCGTATGAACGTGCCGTCGGGCATCTGCGGAACGGCGCCGCGAAGGCCATATCGGCGCGACTGATGGAGCATTCCGACGGGAGAATGCGGGAGCTGCTGACTGAAGAAACGCGATTGAGTGAAAAAAGGGCCAAGCGGCAGGATGAATCTGAAATAGCGAGGCGTAACGCAGCATCTCTGTTGGACGAAATACGGCTGTTCGAAAAGCAACAGTTGAAGATCGCAGAAACGGCCGAAATGGCGAAGCGTAGACCCCAACTTTGCAAAACCATCCTGATCAAGCCGCCTGTTCCAGCCCCCGCATGATCCGGTCGTAGTCCGCCCGCACCGCCTCGTTCCCGCTCATCGTCAACGTCAGCGCACCATCCGGACGGTGGAGCCGGCCGGC
>JACZKN010000271.1 GCA_014859985.1 Candidatus Krumholzibacteriia bacterium
CCGCGACGCCCTGCCCAGGCCGCTCTCGCCCAGGGCGCCGCGCACCCGGGTACGGGGCCGGTCGCCCGGGGAGGCCGGCGGCAGGATGCGCACACTGCCGGCCAGGGCGCCCGGCCCGTCCAGCAGGGTGGCCGGCCCGCGGCGGCCTTCCAGGCGGCCCACGCCCAGGGCGGGCACCGTCTCCAGGTCCACCCGCTCGTCCCAGGGCAGGTTCAGGGGGATCCCGTCCAGGAAGGTCTGGACGTGGCGTTCGCTGGCGCCGCGGATCATGGCGTGGGCGTCGCCGCGGGAGTTGACCGTCACCCGGGCCGAGGGTAGCACCGCGCTCAGGTCGGCCAGGGAACCGGGGTCCAGGCGCACGATGGCGGCCTCGTCGACCACGGTGCGGTCCACCCCGACGGCCGGGGCGGCGTCGCCGCTGACCACGAGGTCCGGCAGGTCCACCGTCAGGGAGTCGACGGCCGCGGACTCGGCGCCGACGGCGGCGGCCGCGAGCAGCGTCGCGGCCGCCCACAGGAGCAGCTGCCATCCCTTCATCGGCGGGGTCCGAATCCTTCCTTGTACCGGAGGATGCGCGCGGGGCAGCCGGCGACGACCGCGCCGGGGGGCACGTCCTTCGTCACCACGGCGCCGGCGCCGACCACGGCGTCCTCGCCGATGGTCACCGGCAGGATGGTGCAGTTGGACCCGATGCTGGCCCGGTCCTTGACGTAGGTGGCCTTCCACTTGTCCTTCTCCGGCTGCGGTGGCATGGTGTCGTTGATGAACATGACCCCGTGGCCGACGAAGACGTCGTTGCCGATGTGCACCATCTCGCAGATGAACGTGTGGCTCTGGACCCGCGTGCGGTCGCCGATGGTGGCGCCGCCCTGGACCTCCACGAAGGTGCCGATCATGGAGTCGCGGCCCACCTTGCAGCCGTACATGTTGACGAAGTTCCAGACCTTGGTGCCCTCGCCGATCTCGCAGTCGCGGATCAGCTGCTTGTCGTTGACGGGGTAGCTCATGGGGACTCCTGGGGGCG
>JACZKN010000272.1 GCA_014859985.1 Candidatus Krumholzibacteriia bacterium
CCCGCAGGGCGGCCCGGCAGCGGCCGCAGCGCTGCAGGTGGGCCCGCAGCGGGTGACTTGCGGGCAGGGCGTCCGCTCCGGCCAGGCTGGCCAGGTCCGGGCAAGGCTCCGTCATGTTCCCGTCCTTCCGTCCCCGCGGCCGGCGCGTCCTTCGCGTTCCAGCGCCGCCCGCAACTTGCGCCGCGCCCGCTGCAGCAGGCCGCGGGCGCCCGCGGCCGAGGTCAGCTCCAGGATGGCGGTGACCTCGTCCACCGGCAGCCGCTCGAAACAGCGCAGGGCGATGGCCTCCTGCTCGAGCGGGTCGAGGGTGCGGTGCACCAGGTCCAGGAAGCGCTCCTCCGCCAGGTCCTCCAGCAGCAGCTGCTCCGGGTCGTGGGCCGCGTCCGGCACCGCGTCCAGGTCCGCCGGCCCGGTGGCCCGCACCCGCCGGCGGCGGATCTCCACCAGGCAGCGGTTCCGGGTCACCGTGTACACCCAGGCGCCGAAGCAGGTCCCCGGCGGCAGGCTGCCCAGGTGCAGCCAGGCCGTCAGCAGGACGTCCTGGGTCAGGTCCAGGGCCTGCTCGTGGTCGCGCACGTACCGGCGGCACCAGCGGTAGATGCGCAGCCGGTAGCGGCCCAACAGCTCGGCGGCGGCCCGGCGCGGCTCCGGGCCGTCCGGCGCGCGGCGCCAGCAGGCCAGGAGTTCGTCGTCGGGAAGGTGCGCGAACCCGGCGTCCATGGACCTCGACACCTGAAGGGGGCGGAAATCACAGGCGATCGTGCTGAAATGATGATATCACAAACGCCCGGCCCGGTGCGCGGCCGTCAGCGACCAATTCCGTCGGCGAACACCCGCACCCAGTCCCTGTCCATGCTCACCTCGTGGGCGGCCGGGTGCTCGGCGCACAATTCGCCCAGGCGGCCGGGGCGGCCGTAGGCGTACTCGCGCTCGCCGTCGTCGTGGTGGATCCAGATGGCCAGGCCGCGGCGGGGCCCGGTGACGGCGTAGCGGCTCATGGGCTCGTCGTTGTTGCTGTTGCCGGCGGCGAAGACGGGCCGGCGGCCGATGCGGGCCTCGATGTTGGCGGGTTTGTGCTCGTGGCCGTTGTAGGTCTGGGTGTCCCCGCGCACCATGGTGACGGTGCCGTCGTCGTTGCGGCGGTAGACGGGCATGGTCCAGCTGCCGATCACCCGCTCGGGCGGGATGCCGATCACCTCTTCGCTGTAGCTGCGCACGAAGTCCTGGGCGCCGCCGCTGACGATCCAGACCTGGAAGGCGTGGGCCTCCAGCAGGCGCATCAGCTCGAGCATGGGCGGGTAGTAGAGCCGGTCGTGGGTCACGCCGAAGCGCTCGTGCACGGTGCGGGCCAGCCAGGCGCGGGCCGAGTCGCGGTAGGCCTCGACCGGCATGCCTGCGAAGGCGGCGTTCATGCGGACGTAGGCCTCGTTCCAGCCGAAGGCGCGCAGGGCGTCGCGGTCGTCGGCGAACCACGCTTTGAAGGGCATGGCCTCGGGGTCGATCTGCCCCCTGGCGGCCAGGCTGCGCGCCAGGTCCACCTGGAAGTCGGTGGGGCCGTAGCCGGGGCGTTCGCACCAGCTGGTGCCGTCGTTGTCGAAGACGGCGATGCGCTCGGGCACGGGGATGTGGTCGGGGCCGGTGGTGTCCGTGACCGCAGCCAACCAGCCGAGGATGGCGGCCTTGACGGGGCGATCGTGCCAGGAGGGCAGGGGATCGGCGGCGGCGGCGGCTGCCGCGGCGAGCACCGCCAGCAGGACGATGGATAACCGGAACGTGCGCATCAGTAGTCCTTTCCGCTTCTTGGTTCGGATCCGAACGAACACCGGATTCACGAGGCCTGTTTCACGCGTTCGCGCCGCCCCTGCCACCACAGGCCGCCCACGATCAGCACCAGGCCAAGGGGGGTGGCCGGCGCGATCGCCTCGTCCAGCACGAAGCGGATGAACACCAGGGACAAAAACGGCGACAGGAAGATCAGGTTGGCCACCCGGGCCGTGGACGAGGTCAGTTTCATGGCCGTCAGCCAGAGCACGAAGGTGAAGCCCATCTCGAAGCAGCCCACGTAGGCCCCGGCCAGCCAACCGGCCGGGGCGATGCGCAGGTCGCTGAACAGGAGCGTCACCGCCAGCGTGAACGGCAGGGCTGCCGCGAAACCCAGGAACAGCCCGGCCACCGGCTCGAGCCCGCTGCGCCGGTTGCCGATCCAGTACAGGGCCCAGATCACCGTGCTGACCAGGGCCAGCCCCACGCCCAGGGGCGAGTCGACCCGGAAGCTGGCCAGGTCGCCCCGGGTGGCGATGATCACCACGCCGCTGTAGCAGACCAGGCCCGCCACCGCGTCCCGCAGCCGCAGCTTCTGCCCCAGCAGCGGCACCGACAGCCAGGCCAGGGTCAGCGCCCAGGTGTAGTTCAGCGGCTGGGCCACCTGGGCCGGCAGCAGGTCGTAGGCCTTCAGCAGGATCAGGTAGTAGGCGAAGGGGTTCAGCAGCCCCAGGCCCACGGCCAGCAGCACCTGCCGGCGGGGCGCCGCGGGCAGGGAGCGCCAGCTGCCCTGCACCAGCATCACCAGGCCCAGGGCCAGGACCGACACCAGGTTGGCCACCAGCAGCAGCTGGATGTGGTCCATGTGCCGCAGCCCCAGCTTGAAGGCCGTGGCGACGGTGGACCAGGTCAGCACGGTGGCCAGGCCGAAGAGGACCGCGCGGCGGTCGTTGGCTTCGCGGGTTGCAAGCATGGGCGGCAGTGTAGCGCGGGGCGGGGTGCGGGGCCAGCGCCCTCGGTGCCGATTGACCGGGACGGCGGGTGGCCGTATGGTCGGACGGCGACCCAGTCCCGGACCCGCATCGCAAAGAGGCCGATCCATGCGCCGAGTTGCCCGCTTCCCGCTGCTCATCGCCCTGGCCGGTGCCGCCTTGGCCTGCGCCCTGCCCGCCGCCGCCGAACCGTACCCCGACCGCTCGGCCTGGCTCCTGGGCCTGGAGCTGGGCTGGGCCAAGTTCGCCATGGACGACGTCAACGACGCCATCGGCGCCATCAACCAGGAGTACGGCGAGGACATCCTCAGCGACATCAACGGCGGGGTGGAGTTCAGCGCCTTCGTGGGCCGCCGCTTCTCGCCGGCGATCACCGCGGGGCTCAAGTTCACCCGCCTCGACGGCTCCACCGACCATCCGGACCCGACGGGCGCCCTAGAGATCAACACCGGCGCCAACGTCTGGGGCGGCTACGTCCACTACGTCCCGCCGGTGGACGCGGGCATGGCCTGGGGCGCGGGCCTGGACCTGGGCGTGGTCTCGACCACCGGCGAGATCAACCTGGCGATTCCCGCCGAGGGCGTCGAGACCGGTGACTTCGGCGGATCGGCGCCGGCGGCGGCAGGGTACCTGATCCTCGATTTCCCGGGGACGCGCACGGTGTCGTTCCAGGGGCACGTGGGGTACCGGTACGCGAAGATCGACGACGTCACGCTGGCGGGCGGCCCGTCAGACGCGGTTTTGGACCACTCCGGGTTCTTCGCCCGGGCGGGGTTCCGGTTGCATCCCTAGGGACGCGGCGGGGCCGCCGTCCGGGATGTGGTGTTAGCAAACGGGAAGAGGGGATGACGATGAGGATCCGCACAGACCTTCGCACGCTCGCGTTCATCATCGGCCTGGCAGCGCTCACCGGCCTGGCCGCCTGCGGCGACGACTCGCCCACCAAGCCCGGACCCGCCGCGTCCTGGACCAACGACGGCTTCGCCTGGACGCACCCCTACAGCCCCGACGGGAATGACTTCTCCATCTTCGAGTTCAGGAAGGTCGGCTCCACGGTCCACCTCAGGGGAATGGCCAACGCCGGCACGACGCTGCTGTCGGCGGGCCAGGTCATCGGCGTCCTGCCCGCGGAATTCCGCCCGGGCGGGACCGAGACCGTGTTCCTGCTCTGCGCGACGGCCGGCTGGCCGGGCGGCCAGGCGGATGTCTTCGTCGGCACCGCGGGCGTGACGATCGCGGGCGACGGCACCGTGGTCGTCACGACGGTGCAGCAACACGACGGGGAACTGAAGTACCTGATCTTCGACTCGCAATCGTTCGGCGCCGAAGGCGGCACCTGGTCGAACGAGGGGCTCGCCTGGTCGGCCCCGTATGCCACGGGCGGCAGCTACCCGTCGAGCCTGTCCTACGTCGTCTCCGACGGCATGGTCCGCCTGCGGGGCTCGGCCAACGCCGGCGAGACCGGTGTGCAGGCCGGGCAGGTGATCGGCACCCTGCCCGAAGGCGCGCGGCCGCCGGCCGGCACCAGCGCCATCCTGCTCTGCCCGACCTGGGGCTGGCCCACCGGTTACCCGGACGGCTACGTGGGCACGGCCGGGGTGATCGTCCACGGCGACGGAAGCATCGAGGTACGGACGGTGCAGCAGCATGGCGGGCAGATGCAGTACGTCATGTTCGACGGCCTCGGCTTCGCCACCGGCACCTCCGGCTGGGGCGGCGACGGGATCGCCTACACGGCCCCGTACGCGGCGGACGGCAACTACCCGTCGACCCTCCAGTACCGCGCCCGCGGCGATCTGGTCGGCCTGCAGGGCTGGGCCAACGCCGGCAATACCCGTGTGCAGTCCAACCAGGAGGTCTGCACGATGCCCGCCGAGGTCCGCCTGCGGGACGCCGGTGAGCGCGTCGTGCTCTGCCCCACCTGGGGCTGGCCGAACGGTCAGCCGGACGCATACATCGGCACGGCCGGCGTCGCGATCGACTACGGCGGGCCGATCCGGATCGTGACGGTCCAGCAGTTCGACGCCCAGCTGCAGTACGTGTCGTTCGACGGCAAGGTGTACAGCATGAGGGACTAGGCCGTCGGTCCCGGCAGGCGACCCGGCGCGGCGCTACTTCAGCAGGACCATTCTCCTGGTCTCGCCGTACGCCGCGCTCTCGAGCCGGTAGAGGTAGACGCCCGAGGCCACGGCGCGTCCGCCGTCGTCCCGGCCGTTCCAGACGACTTCATGCCGGCCGGCGCCGCGCTGTTCGTCCACGAGGGTGGCGATCAGGCGGCCGGCGGTATCGTAGACCTGCAGCCGCGCGTGGCCGGGGGCGGCCAGTTCGTAGGACAGGGTCGTGGTCGGGTTGAACGGGTTCGGGGCGGCGCCGCGCAGCGCGGTGCGGGTCGCCTGGGCGTGGCCCCCGACGCTCGAGAGGGTCGCCGGCTCTCCCGGAATGCTCTCGTTCCCGGCAAAATCGACGGTCGTGATCTTGTAGCGGTAGCCCCAGGGGTTCGGCGTCGGGTCCGTCCAGGCCGACACGGCGGTCTCGGCGAGACGATTTGCGGGCGTCGGCTCGAAGTCCGGGTCGGAATCCCGGTAGATGCGGTAGAGCCGGAAATCGCTCTCCGGAGCGTTGTCCCAGTCCAGCGCCACGGCGCCGGAGGTGTAGGCCGCCGTCACGGATACCGGCGCGCCCGGCGCGAGATCGTCCGTCGACCAGCCGCTGTCCGGAGCGGAGTCGAAGAATTCCAGCGGATCCGCGGTCACCGCCGAGACCATGTAGACGCTCAGGCAGAGACCGTCGGTGATGGTCGAGTCGCATAAGGTTGCCGCGACCGCCTGGTAGGCCTGATCGCCCCGCGCCGGCACCCGCAGCAGGTAGTCCCAGCCCAGGAGCTTGCCGGCCGGGTCGCGGCCCTGGGCGGCCGCCTTGGCGTCGATGCGGCGGTAGATGTCGTAGCCGAGGATCGGGTAGGCGCTGCCGGCCTCGTCGTAGCCGCTGCGGAACCAGGTCAGGCGCACCCGGCCGCCCTGGTCGTTGGGCACGTCCCTGACCGCCAGGGGGACCGGGGCGGGGATGCCGGCGCAGGAGGCGTCTTGCGCGCCGATCAGGGCGTGCAGCACCGAGGGGAGGCAGGGGCTGTTGGCGGCGAGGCCGTAGTCGCCGGTCAGGGCGCCGCAGAAGAGGGGGTCCTTGGCGAAGTTGCCGCCGATGCCGGGCTGCCAGCTGTCGGGGAGGTCGTCAGCGCCGTTGCCGAAGGCGACGCAGTTGGTGTAGGTAGCACCGTGGTCGGCGAGGCCTTCGCCGATGTTGAAGGCGATGAGGGTGCTGGTGATAGCGACTCGCGACGGCGGCACCGGTTGGGTGATCAGGATCCCGCCGGCGGCGTTGCCGGAAACCGTGCTGTTCTCGATCGTGATCGAGGGGTTCTCGTTGATGTCCGGCGCCAATTCGATGCCGGCGCCGCCGTTGCCGGCGATTGTGCTGCCCCAAACCCGATAGTACCAACCGTCGGTCGCGGAGAAGCCGTCGCCGCCGTTGCCCACGATCTCCGAGTTCCGGATATCGGCCCCGTAGACGCGCCCGGCGATGCCGGCGCCGGTGTTGTCGCGGATGAGCGTGGAATCGACGTTGATCCAGGCGAACAAGGCGTCGCAGCCGATGCCGTTGCCGGAGATCTCGCACCCCAGGAAGGAAACCGACGCCGTGAAGGTCGCCTCGAGCGCGACCTGGCTGCCTGTGAAGACGCAGTCCTCGAAGATGATGTACGAGTCGGCGGCTTGAGCCCCCGTGCCGCAGTCCGTGAACCGGCTGCCGCGGACATGCATGCCGTACCTGGCCGGGAGCAGCTTGCCCCCCAACATGACGCGTAGACCAATGCCGCAGTTCTCGAAGCTGAGGTTCTCCAGATCGCTTCCGCCGAACATGTCGAGCCCCGTACCACACGACTCGAAGCGGCAATTCGCTACCGTAAGGGCCCAACGAGCGGCGAGGATGCCGCCAGCCGCCCCGTTCCGCAGCGTCAACCCGTCGACCAGGTCAGGGCCCCAGCCGCCGTCCCAGGCCGACACGAAGATCCACCCCGTGCCGCTGCTGTCCTGCTCGGCGTCGATGATGCAAGTCTCGGGATTGCCGGATTCCGATTTGACCGTCAGCCGCTTGTCCCCGCAGTCGAGGTCGCGGTTGCCCGGCCCCGTGTAGGTACCGTCGCGGATGAGTACGGTGTCCCCCGCCGCCGCCGCGTCCATGGCCCTGGCGATGGTCAGGAACGGCTGAAGCGACGACCCCGGCCCGCCATCGTCGCCGTCGACCGCGACGTGCCAGGTCGCGCCGAAGGCCGGTGCCGCCAGGGCCAGCAGGATGGCGGCCGCCAGGCACGCGGCGGGCCCGATGCGCTGCTGCATGACATCGCCTCCTTCACCCTGGATCCGCAGGTCGGAATTGGTGTGTGCAATCTCCCGCGGGGAGCGGACCGGCTGCCGGGGTCCGGTAGTCGTCCCGGACGATGCGGGCAGACAAGGTAGCTTCCCGGGCGGGTCGATGCCAGACGGGCCGTCGCGGCCGCCGGGCGAGGACCGGGGCTCCTGCCGGCGGGAAGCCCGGCGCAGGATGGCCGTCACGGGACAGATATCCATGGGATCACGCCATTTCGCCTGGATACGCAGCGCGCTACCGGACCAGTGCCATCCGCCTGGTCTCGGTGTATCCGCCGGCCTCGAAGCGGTACAGGTACACCCCGGAGGCCACCGCGCGGCCCTCGTCGTCCCGGCCGTGCCATGGCTGCTCGTGCCGGCCCGCGCCGCGCTGCCCGTCCACGAGGGTGGCCACCAGGCGGCCGGCGGCGTCGTAGATTCTCAGCCTGGCGTGGCCTGGGACTGCCAGGGCAAAGGACAGGGTGGTCGTGGGGTTGAACGGGTTCGGGGTGGCGCCGAGCAGGGCGGTGCGGGGTGGCACGGCGCCCGTCTCCACACCGGACATACCGGCGGGTTGGCCAGGTGCGCTCTCGTTCCCGGCGGCGTCGACGGCAGTGACCTTGTAATGGTTGCCCCACGGGTTCGGTGACGGGTCCGTCCAGGCGGAGGCCCCGGTCTGGTGCACGAGGGCGTCCGGCGTGGGCACGAAGCCGGGGTCGGTTGCGCGGTAGATTCGGAAGTGCTGGAAATCCGCCTCGGGCGCGTCCGCCCAGTCCAGGGCGACACCGGCTTGCTGGTAGGCGGCCGTCACCGCGGCCGGAACGCCTGGCGCCAGGTCGTCCGTGGACCAGCCGCTGTCGGGCGATGAGTCGAAGAACACGAGCGGATCGGCGGTCACGGCCGAGACCAGGAAGACGCTTTCGCAGAGGCCGCCGGTAATGGTCGAATCGCAGAACGTGGGTGCCACCACCTGGTATCCCTGATCCCCTCGAGCCGGCAACCGCAGCAGGTAGTCCCAGCCCAGGAGCTTGCCGGCTGCGTCGCGGCCCGCGACGGCCTTGGCGTCGGCGCGACGGTAGACGTCGTAGCCGAGGATAGGGAAGGCGCTGCCTGCCTCGTCGTGGCCACTGCGGTACCAGGTCAGGCGCACTTGGCCGCCCTGATCCTGAGGGACGTCCGCGACCGAGAGCAGGACCGGGGCGGGGATGCCGGCGCAGGCGACGCCGAGGGCGCCGATCAGGCCGTGCAGCGCCGACGGGGCGCAGGGGCTGTTGGCAGCCAGGCCGTAGTCGCCGGCTGCCGGGTCGCAGAAGAGAGGGTCCTTGGCGATGTTGCCGGCGACGCCGGGCTGCCAGCTGTCGGGGAGGTCGTCGGCGCCATTGCCGTAGACGACGCAGTTGGTGTAGGTGGCGCTGTGGTCGGCGAGGCCTTCGCCGGTGTTGAAGGCAATGATGGCGTTGGATACATTGATAGTCGCGGATTCGTATGGTTGCCCGATCAATATCCCACCACCGCCATTCTCCGCAACGGTACAATTTTCAACGATGATGGAGATGGGGTCGTGAGGGTAACCCGCGGTCAAATCCAATCCGACCCCGCCGTTGCCGGCAATAATACAATTATACATTCGGGCTTGAAAATCGACTGTCGCCAATACTCCCGTACCGCCGTTGTTAACGACTTTTGTATCCTGTAACATAAGCCACGCCGCATATGCCGGATTGAAAACGATTCCGTCGCCTGGATTATCGTGGACAAAGCAATTGACAAAGGTCCACCAGGTGCCAAAACCCCAACCGGGGCCAGATAAGGCCGCAATCTTGTTGCCGTAGAACTCACACCTCACGAAGCTGGCCGATCCTCCGCCGGAATATCCATAGTTGTTGTCCGCAAACACACAATCCTCAAAATTAAGTGAATAATCCGTGTAATATGAATATCCGGTTCCGCAATCTACAAATGTACAGTTGCGAATAACAGTGAACCAGTCCGGATATTCGCCGGTAAGTTCGTAGCCAACATTGCAATTCTCGAAGTAGCAGTTCGTCATTTCCCCATTTGTTCTAGCTGTGTAACCTACGCCGCAATTTAGAAACCGACAGTTGCCTAGGTCGGCTGAGCCGCCCATGCCACTTGCCGACATACGCATCTGTATTCCGCCGGCCGCTCCGTTTGAAAATGTGAGTCCAGTTATGTCAAGAACTGGGTCCCATCCGCTGCTCGGGAAACTCATGATCCACCCAGAGCCGCTGCTGTCAAACTCAGCGTCGATGATGCACGCTTCAGGAATTCCAGATACTGAACGTATTGATATGTTCTTGGGCTCCGATGTCAGATCCCGATTCCCCGGCCCTGTATAGGTCCCGTCGTGGATCAAGACAGTATCACCCGTGGCCGCCACCGCAATCCCGCGAGCAATGGTCTGGAACGGCCGACTCTCGGTACCGGGCCAAGTGTCGTCGCCATCCGTCGCAACATGCCAAGCTGTCAGATCGACCCACCGCGCTACGTGGTTCGCCGGTACCGATCCGACCTGAGTAAACCACCCGGACACGATCACGCCCTCCTCGACGGCCAGGAAGTCGTCCACATCGCTGTTCGCGCCTCCGCCTAGACCCGACCAAGCGATGCCGTTCCAGCGGGCCACGTGGGAAGTCTCCGGTACTCCGACCAAGGCATCGAACCGCCCGCCGACCAGCAGGTCGCCGCGGTACAGTCCCAGGGCCGAGATCTCGTTCGAATGGGTCCCCTCGAACCCGCCGGGCACCATCGGATACCATGCGCTGCCATCCCAGCGGGCCAAGTTGTCGATGGCCGAGCCGCCGGCATCCTGGAACAGGCCGCCGACGATCAGGTCATCGGCATAGACGGCCAGGTCATAGACCGAGGTCACGCCGTCGGGTCGGCTCACGCCGGTACCAAGCGGAAGCCACTGGGCACCGTCCCATCGCGCCACCCGGTTGACCACAGTGCTGCCGGATCGGGTGAACCGGCCGCCGGCGACCAGTTCGCCGTTGAAGACCTCGAAGCACCACACCGAGGCGACCGGATCGTCGACGGTCAGGCCGTCGCCCAGCGGTTGCCAGGCAAGGCCGTCCCAGATCGCCACGCTGTTGACCGCCGTCGCGCCGGCCATGGTGAACTGGCCGCCCGCCACCAGTTGCCCCTCGAACTCGCCCAGCCCGAAGACGTAGTTGTTGAAGCCGCTGCCCACGGCGTGCCAGGCGACACCGTCCCACCGCGCAATGTACGCCGTACCCGGCACGTCATCCGCAGAGGTGAACAGGCCGCCGACGTAGAGGTCCGAACCGATCACAGCCATGTGGATCGCCCGGTCATTGAGACCCGTGCCGAGCGGACTCCAGCCCTCCCCGTCCCAGAACGCGATCCGGTTGCAGGCGGCGCCGCCGGCGGTGGTGAACTCGCCGCAAGCAACCACGCCGCCGGCGTACTCGACCAGAGCGTGGACGTTGTCGCCGTCCATCCCCGGCATGCCGAAAGTGGCGTCCCAGAAGGCGGCGTCTGCCGGGCGCGGCGAAGCCCCGCCCAGGGCAAAAAAGCTGATCGCAGAAATGATGATGGAAAGCGTGGCAAGCCCGCGCATCGACATAATCATGGCGCCCCCCGAGTCGAGATTCGCTCCCCATCGCCGTATTCGCTGGATCCGATATGAGCCGTCATCCATGAGGGTTCATGATATCACAAGCGGGTCAACGTCCGCGGGCAAATACGGTTGATTTCCGCGCATCCACCACGGTCTTCGCCAATCCCCATTGGTCCGCCCCGCCGCCGCCGCTCCGCCCCCTGATATTACCATTTACCGGGGTATTAACAAAGAAGAGCACCTGTCGCTTACCGGGAGAATTCATGCTTGGGTCAGACACCCTGACATGAATTTGCGGCAGCATCCGGATGCTTGAGAAACCAATTCATGTCAGGGTGTCTGACCCCGGGGTGAAACACAATTAGACGACCTGGCCCCGATCGCCTCGTTCAGCGGTTCAACAGGCGCTCGGCCGCCTTTACACCGGAGGTGAGCGCCGCCTCCACCGAAGGCATGCCG
>JACZKN010000273.1 GCA_014859985.1 Candidatus Krumholzibacteriia bacterium
GTCCTGGGCCAGGGCCGGCAGGGCGAGCACGGCTACGAACGCGAGCACGGGGAGAAGTCGCAACGGGCGCATGGTTCCTCCAGGCGGCTGGGTCGGGGGCGAGGACCCGTCCAAGATAGGGCATGGAGGGGCCGGGGAAAACGGCGGAATGGTCCCGCGAACATGGTTGATTTCCCCGCCCGCCTCGCCCAGACTGGCGCGGCCATGGCCAGACTCCGATACCTCCAGCGATGGTGGCACTTCCTGGTCCGTCTCCAGCGGGAGATGGCCTACGACGACTGCATGGGCATGGCCGCGCAGATCGCCTTCTACACCATGCTGGGCCTGTTCCCCTTCCTGATCTTCCTGCTGAGCATCGTCAGCACCTTCCCCATCGGCGAAGCCCTGCAGCCGCTGCTGCTGGAGGCGCTGGCGGACCAGATGCCCGCGGAGGCCGCCAGGTACGTGGCCGAGGTGGTGCTGAACCTGCTGCCGACGACGAACCAGGGGCTGCTGAGCGTCGGCCTGCTGGCCTCGTTGTGGAGCGCGAGCATGGCCATCGGCGCCCTGATCACCACCATCAACCGGGCCTACAACATCCGGCCGCGGCGCAACATCGCGACCCAGAAGCTGCTGTCCATCGTGCTGACCCTGGCGCTGTCGGGCCTGTGGCTGATCTCCATGACCATCATCCTGGTGGGACCGCGGGTCACCCAGGACATCTTCGAGTACATGGGCATCGCCAGCGCGACCAACACCTTCTGGACCAGCGTGCGCCTGCCCATGGCCTTCGTGCTGAACCTGCTGGCCCTGTCGATCCTGTACTACATCGCCCCGGAGGCGAAGCAGCGCTTCCGCTGGATCCTGCCCGGGGCGGTCACGTCCACCATCCTGTGGATGGCGGCCTCGTCGGCGTTCCGGTACTTCCTGGCCAACTTCGGCGCCTACAACAAGACCTACGGCTCCCTGGCCGCCCTGGTGATCCTGATGGCCTGGCTGTGGCTGTCGGGATTCGTGTTCCTGCTGGGGGCGGAGATCAATTCGCTGATGAAGCGCATGGAGAAGGAGGATCCGCCCAAGCGGATGCGCCCCTTGCGCTGAGGAGGCAACGGCATGCAGAACACGATGACCGCGACCTGGGCGGGCGGGATGCGTTTCGTCCACCGCTCGGCCAGCGGGCACGCCGTGGTCACCGACACCCCGGCCGACCAGGGCGGCCTGGGTTCGGCGGCCTCACCCATGGAACTGGTGATCCTGGGCCTGATCGGCTGCACGGGCGTCGACGTGGCGAGCATACTTCACAAGATGAAGCAGTCATTCGAAAGCTTAGAAGTAGCAGCTACTTACGAGCGGGCTGCGGACCATCCGCGGGTCTACACCAGGATCCACGTGACCTACACCCTGCGCGGTGACCTGGACCTGAAGAAAGTGCGCCGGGCCGTCGAGCTGTCGGAGAAGACCTACTGCTCGGTGACCGCCATGCTGCGCGGGACGGCTGAGATCACGTCGGAAGTCCGGATCAACCCCTGACGAATTCCGCGTAAATCATTAATATATAATAATTTAACATAATTTGACTCAAGTTTTCGCCCGGCTTGCCGATCATGGCTGTTCACCCGGATGCGGGGTTGAGAACGCTCGCTCTTCGTGACGATTTTGCAACTTTTAGGTGCTACAATAGCTCACGGGCTTTCAAGTCGGGCCCGTCCACGCCAACCGCTTCCGAGGAGTATCTTATGGCTCCGCGTTTCCTGCTGCCCGTGAGTGCCGCCATTCTCGTGCTGGGGGCCGCCGCCGCCCTGGCCGCCGACCGTCCGCAGCCGGTGCCCGCCCACCCGGACCTGCTGCAGCGCCTGGGCCCGAAGGAAGTGGCCCGGCTCCACCAGAAGGCCACCACGCCGCAGATGGCGGCGGACCTGCGCCTGCACAGGGCGGACAAGGCGCCCGCCCTGGCCGGTACCGGCACCTGCCTGGTCATCCTCTGGCAGTTCACGGACCATCCGGCCGACCAGGCGAGCCACCCGTCGTCGGCCTACGACGACATGATGTTCTCCACCGGCACCTTCCCCACCGGGAGCATGAACGACTACTACCTGGAGGCCAGCCACGGCGTCTTCGGCGTGGCCGGGCAGATCGTGGGCTGGACCACCTCCGCGGACACCTACGCCAGCTACGCCAACGGCGACGGCAGCCAGGACCCCTACACGGCGCGGGAAATGATCCGCGACGCGGTGGCGCAGCTCGACCCGTACCTCGACTTCGCCCAGTTCGACAACGACGGCCCCGACGGCATCCCCGACAGCGGCGACGACGACGGCCTGGTGGACGCCCTGTTCTTCGTGCACGCGGGCCCGGGCCAGGAGCAGTCCGGCAACACCAACGACATCTGGTCCCACGCCTGGGCATTCGGCGGCGGCCTGGCGACCAACGACGGCGTGATGGTCTACCGCTACTCGGTCGAGCCCGAGGAGTTCACCGACGGCAGCATGATCACCATCGGCGTCTTCGCCCACGAGTACGGCCACGTGCTGGGCCTGCCCGACCTCTACGACACCGACTACTCGAGCCAGGGCATCGGCGAGTGGGGCCTGATGTCCGGCGGCAGCTGGACCCGCCGCGACGGCGGCGCCCCCGGCAGCAGTCCCACCCACCTGACGGCCTGGTGCAAGGCGCAGCTGGGCTGGGTCACGCCCGTGGAGATCACCGCGGACCAGACCGGCCTCGTGGTCCCGCCCGCGGAGACGAACGCGGTGGCCTACAAGTTCTTCAAGGACGGTTTCGCCGGCGGCGACGAGTACTACCTGATCGAGAACCGGCGCCGCCTGGGCTTCGACGAGGGCCTGCTGCGCCGCCAGCAGACCTACGGCTACGCCGACCCCGAGGGCCTGATCATCTACCACGTGGACGAGGCGGCATCCGGCAACTCCAACGACCTGCACCGGCTGGTGGACGTCGTCGACGCCAGCCCCTGGTTCGACGGCCTGGGCGGCTGGTGGGAGAACCTGGACGCGCCCCAGGCGAACTACGCCAAGGTCTCGGGCTTCAACCGCGGCGACAACGGCGACCTGTGGCCCGGTTTCACGGCCTTCACCGCCGACAGCACCCAGTGGGCCGGGCTCCGCGACCGCACCACGTTCAGCGACGCGACCGTGCCCGCGGCCGGCGACTACGAGTGCAACCCGACGGGCTTCAGCCTGGCGAACATCGCCCTGGTCGGCACCGACGTGGTGCTGGACGTTTCCTTCGCCGGGGTGGGCGACGCCGTGCCGGCCAACGTCGCCGTGGGCGGCGTCTGGGACTTCGAGACCGGCGTGGACGAGTGGCAGTTCTGCAACAGCTACGCCCACTGGGACCAGTCCCAGGCCGGCAGCTGCGCCGGAGCCGGCGGGCTTTGGTTCGGCACCACCGGCTGGCCCTACTGCGGCGGCGTGGGTTACGGCAACAACTGGAACGACTTCGCCTGGATCACGGTCGGCGTGCTGACGGGCTCGAACCCCCAGGTGGAGCTGACCCACCGCTACGCCCTGGAGTCGGGCTACGACTATGCCTACGTGGAGGTGCGGCCCTGGGGCGACGCCGCGGCCGGCTGGACCACCCTGGCCACCTTCAACGGCACCAGCGGCTGCACCAGCGGCAGCTGGGCCATCCCGGGGGCGGTGCTGGCGGCCGCCGATCCCGACGGCAACGGCACCGCGGCGGTGGATGTGCGGCTGCGCATGACCAGCGACGGCGGCTGGTCCAGCGAGGACGGCAGCTTCTGCGGCGTCGGCTGGTGGGTGGACCGGGTGGCGGTGACGGCGCTCTATCCGGCGGGTACGGACCTGCCGGCGGCTGGCGATGTGGCCGCCCTGCTCGAACCGGTGCCCAACCCGTTCAATCCCCTGACCACCCTGCGCTACCACGTGCCGGTGGGCGTGCGCAGCGTCGGACTGGCGGTCTACGACCAGCGCGGCCGCCTGGTGCGGCGCCTCGAGGCCGCGTCCACCGCCGGTTGGCACGAGGCCCGTTGGGATGGGCGCACCGACCTGGGGGGGCGCGCGGCAAGCGGCCTGTACTTCGCCCGCCTGGTCGCCGACGGCGCGGCGCAGACGCAGAAGATGGTTCTGGTCCAGTAGGTTCCCTGGTCCAGGGGATAGCCGGGGGCGGTGCCGGCCGGGAGGTCGGCGCGGTGTGGGGAGGTTTGTCAGGATTTTTCGAGATTTGGATCGCCAGGGGATGGTGCGTTTCCGGAATCGGTTTACATTAGCGGACGTGATTGGTGTAGAATCATGGCCGCGGGTACCTTGAACCTGGGGCCTGCCGGTGCCTCCAATGCGTTGGCTGGGCTGAAAATGATTATTATCAATCCAATTAGCGACCCAACAAAAAGTAAAATTCTCTGTATTTTTGTCTTTTTATGCGCTACAATCATGGGGTCGACCGCTGGAGCGTCCAGGGATGGGGGCCATTCTCCAATCTCCTGACCCAGCGGGAGGCATCCGGGAACCGGCCGTGCACCGCATGGGTGCCGGACGGGGGGAGCGGTTCCCCGCAAAAGGTATCGACGCAAAAAGGTAGGTCGATCTTGAACTCTGCATTCGCGCGTCCGTTGGTCGTCGCCCCCATGGGCAGGACCGGCCGGCTCGTCATCGTGCTGTGCCTGTGCGCCGCGGTCCTCGGCGGGTCCGGTGCGGCCGCCCAGGGCGACGACATTTCGACCCTGGCGGTCGGCTGCGGCAACCGGACGACGATCGCCGACTTCCTGCTGGGCGGCCTGGACGGCGTCATGGCCAGCGAGAGCGACAGCAGCGCCGCCGGCGGCCAGCTGCGCCTGCAGGCGACGGCGAGCGAGCTTTTCCTGGAGCCGGTCCTGGGCCCGGACTGGGAGGTCACGCGCGGTCCGGTCCCGACCGTCGCGGGCGGGGTGCTGGACGGCCAGACGTACACGGCCGGGCTGCCGGTGGCCTCGGCGGCGGAGCTGACCGCGAGCTACGGGGCGGGGGTGGCTTGCGAGGTGCGGGCCCTGCTGCAGCCGGGCAGCAACTTCTCGAGCGTGGGGTTCTTCTCGGGCACGGCCACGACCGAGCAGTGGGCGTACTTCAGCACCTTCGGCACGGGGACCGACTCGGTGCCGGTGATCCACACCAGCGTGCGCGGCGCAGGCGGCAGCATCGTGGGGGTGCCGACGACGGTGACCCTGGACGAGTGGCACGACTTCCGGATCGTCTGGCAGCCTGGCGTGCTGGAGTTCTACGTGGACGGCGCGCTGGTGGACACGCGGACGGGCGTGGACATCACGCTGCCGCAGCGTTTCGGCTACTACAAGTCGGGT
>JACZKN010000274.1 GCA_014859985.1 Candidatus Krumholzibacteriia bacterium
GGCGCCCGGGCGCTCCGCCCATGGGGGATTGAGCGCCGTGCGGCCGGCGGCGCGGCATGCGGCCACGACCGGGGCGGACGGCGCACCGGCCTGCCTCGGCGTCGTGATCCCCTGCTACAACGAGGCCGGGACCGTGGACGAGGTCATCCGCCGGGTGCTGGCACAACCGGTGGTGCGCAGGATCGTCGTCGTCGACGACGGGTCGGTCGACGATTCGTGGGCCCAGCTGAGCACCTGGCCGGGGCGCGATCCGCGGGTCGAGGTGTTGCGGCGAAGCGCGAACGGCGGCAAGGGCGCGGCCGTGCGGGACGGCCTGGCCCGCCTGGACACCCCGGTCGTCGTCATCCAGGACGCGGACCTGGAGTACACGCCGGAGGACCTGCCGCGGTTGCTCGAGCCCATCCTGCGCGGCACGGCCGACGTGGTCTACGGAACCCGCTTCGCGGGCGGGGCTGCCGCAGCCGGCCCCTGGTGGCACCAGCCGGCCAATCGCCTGTTCACATGGTTCTGCAACCTCGTCACCGGACTGCGGCTCTCGGACGAGGCGGTCGGCTACAAGATGTTCCGGGTCGCGCCGCTCGCCGATATCCGGTTGCGCGAAAACGGGTTCGGCTTCTGCCCCGAATTCACCGCCACGGTCGCCCGTTTGGGCCTGCGGGTCGCCGAGGTGCCGGTCGCCTACCGCCGGCGCACGCGTGCCCAGGGCAAGAAGTTCAAGCGCCGGCACGGGCTCGAAGCGGTGGCCTGCATCCTGCGTTACGGCCTGGGCCGAGGCCGCCGGCGACGCTGATCCTGCGCCGACCCCTCAGGGGAACAGCTTGCCCGGGCACGCGTAGGCGAACAGCCCCCGCAAAAACGCGTGTTCCGAGCTCTCCATGGCGAAGTCGTACGGCACGACGACGGCCCCCGCGCGGTTCGCCAGCGGGATCCTCCAGGTCAGGCTGAAGTTCGGGTTCGCCGGCGCCGCGGTTTCGGCCTTGGCGACGAGCCGGAAGAGCGCCCAGGCGCTGTCGCCGCCGTCGAGCTGTTGCCGCACGTCGCCGGGCGTCAGGACCGCGCTGATGCCCGCGGTGTTGGCCCCGTCCTGCGGCGGCCAGCGGAACTCCCGGTACTTCGTCAGGCCCTGCAGGGATTCCTGCTTGTCCCGGCCGACGCTGAAGGTCGTGCTCTTGACGAAGAGCCCCTCCTGCCCCGTGACGCGGGACTGGCCGGGCCGGACCTTGAAGACGACCTGCGGGGTCGCCCGGTCCCCGGCGAACAGGACGTCCCGCAGCCGCGCGCCCTTGTTCAGGGATTCGCGCGCGGCCTCGGTCAGCCGCAGGCCCTGGCCATGGATCAGCCGGGGCAGGTATCCGGGCAGATCCAGGTAGGGTTCGAGGTTGCCCTTGACGAAGGTCTGCAACGTGCCTCCCCCGTGGAAGTACCGGCCGAACTCGTCCAGGCCCGCATCCTCGCCTCCCGGCGCCAGGGGGTACCGGCCCGCCAGGGCTCCGAACGGACCGGCGACCACGCGGGCCCACTCGGCATCCAGGTGCTGCTCGGTCTCGCGCAGGCACGCCTGCCAGGCCGCCAGGGCCGGCAACCTCAGGTAGCTGCGGAAGGCCCGGTTGCAGTCCGGGTCGCCCGGAACGTCGACCCCGCCGCACTGCAGGTCGGCTTCCGCCAGCGATTCGGAGATCTTGCTGCTGCGGTCCGACCGCGCCGTGAAGATGCCGCGCGTGAACTCGGCCGCGGCCTGCTCGTGATCGCCGGTGTTCAGGGTCGTCAGGAACTCCTCGATGGCCTTGACCGTGCCCAGGTGCCGCTCCAGGGGCTTCTGGCCGTCCTTGTCGCCGCGCAGGGAGGCGTGCAGCGCCCCGAAATCGCGGGTGATGCCGTTGAGCGCGGCGGCCACCTCGGGCCCGTAGTCCTTGTCGTCGACGGCGAAGCTGAGGTTGCGGCCCGCCTCGACGACCAGGCGCCGGTAGGGCGAGTCCGCCTGCTGCAGCCCGTGCAGCTGGCGGGCCGCGGTCCCCAGGGTGGACGGCGGTTCGAACGCGATCGACAGCAGGAAGCGCCGCCAGTGGAGCTTGTAGTTGTCGGCGTACATCTGCAGCAGTTGGCCCTGGCGCCGGGGCAGGTCGCTCCTGACTTCCTCCGGCAGCAGCCAACTGTCCCGCAGCAGGTCCTCGGTGTCGCCCAGGACCCGGCTCACCGCCTCGTCCCAGCCCTGGCGCGTGTAGGCGGCCGGCACCTGCCGCAGCACGTCGCCGTCGGACGGGTCGGGATGGACCAGGGTGCCGCTGCCGCTGCCGAGGCTCTGCAGGCTGAAGGCCAGGTCGCTGCGCTCGCGGTTGATGCGCTCGATGACCTTGCCGTAGTAGGTCTCGATCTGCCAGTGGTCGCCGATGTAGCGGCCGGCCTTTTCGGCGATGTCCGTGTCCAGGCTCTCGCGGGCACGGACCATCCCTTCCAGCTGCTGCGCGTGCCGCAGCGCGAAGCGCGTGTGGGCGTCGAGGCGCTCAAGGTCGGGCGCGCGCACCGGGCTTCCGCCGGTCTCCTCGGCCATCATCTGCCTCATGACCGGCACGACGACGGAGGAGTCCGCCTGGGCCGGGCTCAGCAGCATGCGGTAGGCCTGGTAGCGCCGGAAGAACTCGTCGAACTCCCCCTCGCCGGGCCGCGTCCGCCGCAGCCAGTTGGCCAGTTCCACGAGGTAGGGCTGGCCGACCATGGCGATGTAGCGGTCCAGGTAGACGCGGCGGGCCGCCTCGTTGATGCGCGTCCCCCGGTACAGGCCCAACCCCAGGGCCGGCGAGCGCCGCACGTCGGTCCGGTCCAGCTTCTCCAGCTGCCCCCGCAGGTCGTCCAGCAGGGGCAGCTTGTCGTTGATGCGCCGCAGCCCGCGCTCCGCGCCGGGGGCGAAATCGGCCGCCTCCCGCGCCAGATCGCCCGTGCGGTGGACCAGGGCCAGGTTGCGCCCGAAGGACACCCCCAGGGTGATCACGAGCGTCGCCACCGCCGCCAGCGCCGCGTACTGGAAGCCGCGCCGCATCAGGTGCATGCGCCGGGCGGCGCCGCGGGTCGGCCGCGCCATGTCGCAGTCCGGGATCAGGACCCGGCGGAAGAAGTCCCGCAGGAACAGCGGCTGGCCGGGCGCGCGGGCCTCGGCGGCGGGCGCCGGCACGCCCAGCACCCGCGCCATCTCGTGCAGCACCAGGTCGGCCGTCTGGCCCTCGCCGCCGGCGGCGGTGAAGTAGAAGCCGCGCAGCAGCGGGTCGCGGCCGTACGCGTTGGGCGCGCAGAGCACATGCACGAAGCGCTGCAGGTTGCCGCCGAGGGCGCGCATCTGCAGCGGGAAGAGGTAGGCGCCGTCGCGCCGCGTCCGGTGCTCGTCCTGCACCAGGCGCATCTGCCGGCGGCGGCACATGGTCTGGTAGAGCAGGGCGAGCTCGGCGGCCACCAGCCGCCCCGGATCGCCGCCTCGCATCTGGGCCACCCGCAGGGTGGAGCCGAAGATCTGACCGGCACCGGCGCCGCCCAGCCCGGCGAAGAAGTCGTCGAAGCCCTGGACCAGGTCCAGCTTGGTCACCAGCAGGTAGACCGGGAAGACCAGCTTCAATTCCTCGGCCACCGCGTCCAGCCGCTTGCGCAGCAGCTTGGCCTGGGCCTCGGTCTCGCCGGCCGAACCCTGCATGAGGTCCGCGGCCGACACGGTCAGCAGCACGCCGTTCAGCGCGATGCGCGAGCGCTGCTTGTGCAGCGTCGCCAGGAAGGCCTCCCAGTCGCGCTCGGCGGCCTTGGCGCCCGTGACCGAAGCGAAGCGCCGGTCCGCCTCCAGCAGCACGGCGTGGTTGGTGAACCACCACTCGCAGTTGGACGAGGCGCCGATGCCCCGCAGCTCGCCCGGCCCCTTGTCCGGCGGCTGCAGGCCCGAGTTGCGGATCACGCCGCTCTTGCCGGTGTAGCCGGCCCCCAGCACCAGGTACCACGGCAGCACGTACAGCGCCGCCTTGCCCCCGCGGCCGTCGGCCAGCTGGGAGCGCTTGAGCACGTCGATGGCGGCCACCAGCTCGCGCCGCGCCTCCTCGCGCGCCCGCTTGTCGCCCGCGTCGGCCGAGGCCACGGACTGGTCGGCCTCCATGATCATGGAGGTCTCCAGGTCGACCGCCGCCCGGTTGCGCTTCCGCTTCGCGGCCAGCGCAAGCAGCACCTGGACGCCGGCCACCAGCAGCACCACGCCCACCATGACCAGCAGCCGCGTGGTGCCGCGCAGGCCCAGGGCCGTGCAGGCGAACCACGCGCCGGCCAGGACCAGCAGCCCCGCCAGGGAACGCAGCGTCGCCGGATTGGTCGCCACCGAGAGCAGAAGGGACAGGAAGCTCATGCTGCCACCGCGTCCTAGGGCTGGGGGGTCGGCGGGATGGCGTCAACGGCCTGCCCGGTGGTGTGGTTGATCCACAGGGTGAAGACGACGAACAGGACGACCAGCACGCCCCCCCCGATCGCCATCAGCCGCCAGAAGGGGAAGTCGTCCGCGGCCAGGGCGTAGGCCGTGTCGCGCCGCTTGCCGTGCGGGCCCAGCTTCAGCTCACGCCGGTCGCGCGGGTCGTAGCCCAGCTGGCGGTCCAGGTCGCCCTTGAGCTGGACCAGCTGGTCGCGGCCGCTGACCCGGTACTGGCCCTCGAAACCCAGGTTCAGGCACTGGTGGTAGACCTCGACCACCTCGCGCTTGGCCTCGCCCTGGCGCCGCAGCTGGGCCAGCTCGTCGAAGAAGCGCTGGCCGGCGCGGCGCTCGGAGAAGAGGTCCAGCTGCAGGGGGCGGTTGCGCCACTGGTCGCCCTGGGCCCACGCCGCGTCGAGCACGGTCTCGTCCAGGAAGGCCGCCAGGGCGAAGCGGGCCTTGTCGATGTCCTCGCGCAGGACGCCGTTGTCCTGGGCCTCGCGCTCGAAGCCCGCGAAGCAGGTGGTCACGCGCTGGCGCAGGGCGGCTTCCGGTCCCAGGTCGGCGGTCCGCCGCAGGCACAGGATCAGGGAAAAGATGCCCGAACCCAGCTCGAGCAGGGAGGGCCTGGTCGCCCGCGTCTCCGTGGTCGCGGCCATCGTGTCCCGCCTTTCCGTCGCGCGCGGATCCTACCTCATGGCGACGAGGGTGTAGGTGCAGCTGCGCAGCTCGTGGCCGCCCAGGTAGACCGCGACCGAGCGCGACTCCCGGACCGTGTCCCAGGCGTCGCCGCCGGCCTCTAGCTTGAAATACGTGTGCCCCGCCTTGAGCGGGAAATCCCGCGGCGGGACCGGCGTGTGGACGAGCGTCAGCCCCGGCGTGGCGGTCTTGACCAGGAAATCGATGTTGTGGGGCGCGCCGACGATCACCTGGCTGGGCACGTCGTCGCGGACCCGCGCCTCGGGAAGGTCGCCCTTGACCGACAGGTACCAGTGGCACTCGCCCGCCAGCACCGAGTCGTCCTCGACCTCGCCGATGAGCATGGTCTCGTCGCGCCGTTCGAGCGGGATGTTGACGAAGGCCGACGGCATCACCGTCTCCAGCAGCTCGAGCAGCATCCTCGTCAGGGCGGCGAACGTCCCGCCCAGGTCCTCGTGGGCGTAGGCGGGCACGTCGCGCGGATGCAGCTTGAAGCTGAACGTGCACAGGGCGCCCGCCAGCTGCGCCAGCACGCGGTACAGTTCCAGCGGGTGGGTCTCGGGCAGCCGCTGGTAGTGCGCCAGCAGCGGTATGTACGAGTTCACGGTGTGCAGCAGCCAGAAGTTCCCCACGTTGCCGCTGCCGAATTCCACCATGCCGCCGCCGCGCTGGCGGTTCTGCTCGGCCAGCACGCTGCTCTTGGCGGCCAGGGCCTCCAGGAGCGTGCGCAGGTGCCCCGCCAGCGGTCCGGCCGCCGTCAGGGTCAGGGCCGCCGGCGCGTAGGCCGGGTCCGGGACGATGCGGGCATCGGCATCCCGCTTGAGGCGTCCCAGCTTGAGCGCCACGTAGCCGTCGAGGTTCTCGCCGCCGACCAGGAGCTTGAGGTTCTGCCGCGCAGCGGTCACGTCGATCATCTTGCCGGGATTGTTCTCGTCCTCCACCTCGACGGTCTCCGCGATGTGGGGGCTCTCCACCGTGCCCTGGCGGCCGCCGGTACGGCATACCGGGATGCCGGCGCGGCGCTCGGGCACCGCCAGGTAGACGTCCAGGCCCTCCAGGTCGGGCGTGAAGTGGTTCTCCAGCTGCCGCCCGGGCGGCAGCGGATCCACGGCCGGAGCCCGCACGACGGTGCCGTCGGGCAGCACCGCCTCGACGAGGCCCAGCGCCAGGCGCTTGTTCTGCAGCGCCTCCCCGTCGAACTGCACGGCCCGCACGCCCCAGGCGAAGGGCCGGCTCGCCACCTGGCGGAACCAGTGCTCGCGGGCGGCGAACGCGTCCCACTGCTGGAAATGCTGGGGACCGAGGAACATCCCCTCCTGCCAAACGATGCGCACTTGCTGAGTCATGCTCCTTCGCCTTCCGGATCGGGCGTCAATTGGCGGCCAGATGGACATCCTTCAGGCGCACGACGGCGCGGGTGTCCTTCCCCAACGGAACGACCTTGCGCCAGGCGCCACCGTCGAGGCGGCAGAAGTTGGCGACGATGCCCAGGTACGCCGCGCCGTCGGGCCGCTTCGCCACTTCCTCGGTCTCGCCGCCGGGGGTCACCGTCACGTTCAGGGCGGGACCGAGCCTCGTGGCGCCCAGGGCCGCGTCCTCGTTCTCCCAGAGCTCCTGGAACTCGGCCGCTTCGAACGGTCCGGGCTGGCTCAGGTAGTACACGCGCACCGCCACGGGGAAGCTGTACTCGTCGCCGCTGCAGGAGTTCAGGCTCTTGTCGCCGACGAAGGTGAACTGATCGGTGGCCGGGCACGATTTGATCCCCAGGCTGCAACAGCCGGCGAGCAGCCCGCAGACGGCCGCCGCGGCCAGCAGCAGCGCCAATCCCCTCCCACGCTCGGTCGCGGTCATGCCGGTACCTCCCTTGACTGGATGGTGTCGTCAGGCGGTTCTCCGCCTGCCCGGACGGGCGCTTCCGGCCCGACGCGGATACTAGCACAGGGTACGCCGCGGGGCCTCCAGGTATCCGGCCCCCGTTTCCTCAATAGCGCGTCAGCCGGACCACGTGCAGGGAGATGTTGTCCGGCCCCCCGCGTTCGTTGGCCATCTGCACCAGCCGCCGGCAGGCCGACTCGGGCAGGTGCATGGCGACCGTGCGGAGGATCTCCTGGGGGTCGACCACCTTGGTCAACCCGTCGCTGCAGAGCACCAGCGTGTCCTCGTCCTTGAACTGCACCAGCTCGCTGATCTCCGCCGGCACGGGCCCTTCGACACCCAGCCAGCGCGTCAGCACGTTGGCCAGGTGCGCCTGGTCCGGCGGCACCTCCTGGCCCTCCAGGGCGTACTCGTCGGCCAGGGAATGGTCGTTGGTCAGCTGCACGAGGTTGCCCTCGACCGCCATGTAGGCGCGGGAATCGCCCAGGTGGCCGATCACCACCGTGTTGCCCCTGACCGCCGCGCAGGTGCAGGTGGTCGACATGCCGGACAGCCTGGCATCGGCGGCGGCCTCGGCGACGATCGCGTCGTTGGCCGCCTGCAGGGCGTCGTAGAGGGCCTGGCCCGCGTGGGCGGGATCGCCCTGGGCGAAGAAGGCCTCGCCGACCGTCCGCACCGCCAGCCGGCTGGCCACGTCGCCGGCGTTGCTGCCGCCGACGCCGTCGGCGATGACCAGCAGGAAGGTGCCGTCGCGGCTCTGGGGAGGGAAGAAGCCGATGCTGTCCTCGTTGCGCGTGCGCCGCTGCCCCAGGTCGGAAATGCCGCCGTGGATCAGCTTCAGCCCCTCGATCGCGGTGGGATAGGAACCGGGCACGGAACACCTTCCTTCGTCGCTGTCAGGCGCCGCGGCGCCCGGGTGAACGTGCGGTCCGGAAAACCAGCTCGATCTCCCGCCCCAGCAGGATCCGGTCGCCGGCCGCCAGCTTCCGGGTCACCACCGGCTGGCCGTTGACGGCCGTGCCCCGACCCGAGCGCAGGTCCGTGATGACGACGTCGGCGCCGCGCGCGCGGATGACCGCGTGGTGCGGCGAGACCGAACGGGCGGCCAGGACCAGGCTGTTGTCCGGGTCGCTGCCGATCGTCGCCCCCGCGCGCCGGACCGGATAGCGCCGCAGCCCGTTGCGCGTGGTCAGGACCAGCTCGCCGACCGTCCGGTCGCGGTCATGAAGGGCCGCGTCCACTACTACGAGGG
>JACZKN010000275.1 GCA_014859985.1 Candidatus Krumholzibacteriia bacterium
CCAGGCGGTAGCGGACGCCGTCCGGACCCGCTTCGGCCGTCCAGGAGGGCACCAGCCCACCGACGGTCACCCGCACGGACTCGGCGCCGGTGGCATCGGCCCGCAAGGGGCCCACGTCGGCGCCGGCCGCCGCGGCGGCCCACAGGAGGCAAATCGCGATCAGCGGCGTGCTGGCGCGGCGGCTGCCCGATGACGACGAACACACAAGACGGCCCATGCTGGTCTCCCGGCTGGCGTTGGCGTTGATGCGATCAGGGGCAGGCTCCGCATCGGAGGGTGTTGGAGTCATTATAGGACCGACCGCGACCGGGGTCAACGGTCCCGGCACCGCCGGAGTGCCGCCGGGGCCGCGGCGGCGGCCGGGCAAAAAGCGACGGAGGGCGGCAGACCGCCCTCCGTCAGCGCGTGCGCGGTACCGCGGACTAGCGGAACAGCGACTTCAGGTCGCCCCAGCTGGCGTCCTCGGTCGGGACGATCGGCTCGGTCGGCCACAGGCCGAACACGGGGTCATCGAACGATCCCGAGGCGGGGAAAGCCGCGACCAGGCGGAAATCGTCGTTGTAGTCGGTCAGGGCCAGGTGCCCGGGGACCGAGGGGACGCTGTTGACCGGGGCCAGGTAGAACAGCAGGTCGTCGGTCTGGGTGAACGCGCCGAGGGTCACCGTCAGGCAGGTGGCCCTGTTGTTGACGATTTCGATGTTGGTGCCGCACAGGTAGTTGTTCGGGTCGGTGTGGAAGTTCACCGTCAGCGCAGGCAGCACGGCCTGCAGGACGAAGACACCCGCGGGCACGATGATCTGGAACTCGAATCCACCGAGCCGCTGGATGTCGGATTCGACGCCGCTGCCCGGGTTGCCCAGGTTGTAGTTGCGCGGGTTGGTGGCCACGACGTAGACCGTCACCTGGCCGGCGGCACCGCTGTACGAAGTGTTCGCCGGATTCGCATCCTGGGTGGTGTAGATGCCGAAGTGGTTGTACCAGCCGTTGGGGCCTTCGGCCGTCTGGGCGACGCCCGTGCTAGGAACCAGCAGCGACAGTGCGGCCAGCGCAGACATGGCGAGGAGCAACTTCTTCATTTTCGGTTTCCCCTTTCTCGGAACATCCTTTTTCACGGCTTCGGGGTCCTGAACGCGACCTTGGCTGCCCGGATCTTTCGGAATCCCTGCGAGAGCCGGCTGCCGTCCCCGGAACCGGGCGAACGGCTGCTTCTGTGAGCGACGGCTGTAAGATACCGACTTCGGCAGGGATCGACAAGCATTCTTGCGCCCTGAAGCCCTTTTTTCCGGACCTGCCTCGGCCGAACCGCCGCCGCTTTTCCATCGCTGAATATCCCAGCAAGAG
Source organism: Candidatus Krumholzibacteriia bacterium (assembly GCA_014859985.1). GTDB lineage: Bacteria > Krumholzibacteriota > Krumholzibacteriia > LZORAL124-64-63 > LZORAL124-64-63 > JACZKN01. The sequence goes on from JACZKN010000275.1 coordinate 1,342, forward strand.
GCGGGCCTGTCAAGCCCTTGGCCCCCGGGCGGGAGACGCACCGGGGCCCGGACCGCGAGGGTCCGGGCCCCGGGAGGGTCCGCGGGGAACCGCGGAGCGACGGGCTAGCGGAACAGGCTCTTCAGTTCGCCCCAGCTGGCGTCCTCGGTGGGCACGACCGAGGTCCACAGGCCGAACACCGGGGCCTCGTGGTCACCCGAGATCGGGTAGGCATTCGAGATGCGGAAGTCGTCGAAGTAGTCGGTGATGGCCATCTGGCCGGGCACGGACTGGGGGGTGTTCTGGACGGGCTTCAGGTAGACGGAGCCCGGCGTCACCGAGAACGCGCCCAGGCTCAGGGTGATCAGCGTGCACCGGTTCTCGACGACCGGGACGTTGGCGCCGCACAGGAAGTCCGGCGAGGTGGCGAAGTTGACGGTTGCCGGCGGGAAGGTCGTGCTGAGCAGGAACACGCCGGCCGGGATGCCGATGTAGAACTCGAAACCGCCGACGGCAACGATCGGGGTGTTGGTCAGATCGTTCCAAGGGTTGGTCAGCACCACGTAGGCCGTGACCGGGCCGGCGGCGCCGTTGTAGACCGTGTTGTCGGGGTTCGCGTCCGGCGTCGTGTAGATGCCGATCTCGTTGTTCTGGGCCAGCGCGCCGCCGGCCACCAGGGTCAGGGCCGCGAGCGTCAGGATCATTTTCTTCATGTCCGGTTTCTCCTCATGCTGGAGCGAGCGGGTTGGTTTGGGGATGGGCCGGGCCAGGCGAGACAGGTGATCGGCACGGCACCCCCAACGGGACCAGACATGATCCTACCAGTGAATCCTGCCGGGCTCCAGCAAATTTTGCAGTGTAGGTCGTTAATTTTGCAACAGAGATCGCGCGTGGTGAGAACACGGTCACGTTCCGGGACAGGTTCCAAGTGGTGATATAAAGAGAACCCGGGCAGAAGCCCGGGTTCCCTGCAGCCGCCGCAGCGGCTTCAGCGATGGTCGGTCTAGCGGAACATCGACTTGACTTCGCCCCAGCTGGCGTCCTCGGTCGGCACGACCGCGTTGCCGATGCCGAACACGGGCACTTCGTGGTCACCGGAGACCGGGTAGGCCACCGAGATCCGGAAGTCGTCGAAGAAGTCGGTGATCGCCATCTCGTTGGGCACGGACTGCGGGGTGTTCTGGACCGGCTTCAGGAAGCCGAAGCCCGGCGCACCCGAGAACCAGCCCAGGTTCAGGGTGATCAGCGTGCAGTGGTTGTCCACGACCGGGATGTTGGCGCCGCACAGGAAGTCCGGCGCGGTGGCGAAGTTCACGGTCGCGGGCGGCAGGGCCGCCGAAAGCAGGAACACGTCCGCGGGCAGGCCGAGGAAGAACTCGAAACCGCCAACGGAGGCGATCGGCGTACCGGTCAGCTGGTTCCAGGGGTTGGTCAGCACGACGTAAGCCATGAAGGTGCCGGGGGTGCCGGTGTAGCTGGCCTGCCCCTGGGCGCCGTCGGCGGTCGGGTTCGGCGTCGTGTAGATGCCGATCTCGTTTTGGTTCTCGTAGATGTACGGCTGGGCGGTGGCGATGCCGACGCTCAGGGCCATGATCGCGGTCAGAACAAGGAACCTCTTCATTGTTGTCTCTCCTTATGGAAGCAGGAGCTCTTTCCATCCTCGATTGATCCACCAAGGGATTTGGTGTGTGGTCCCGCCGCCTGCACCGGCGGGACCACGCTGGAACCTTTCACCGTCGGAAGGTCCGTTTGGGCCTCCCCGCCCGCCGCGAGGCGGGCGCCGATGCCATCCAGTCAATCTCGAATGATCGTCTCGCTCAACGACGTTCCGGCCGGGGCCGGGACGCCAGCCAGGCCTTCGCCTACGGGCAGGCCGCGCCGATGCCGTTGGACATGAAGCCCGCATCGGACACGTTGATGACGCCGTCGTAGTTGAAGTCCGAACGGTAGCTGTACGCGCCGAACAGGTCCTGGGTGAAGAAGCCACCGTCGGACAGGTTCACCACGCCGTCACCGTTGATGTCGGCACTGTTGAAACTGATCAGCAGACCGCTGTTGCTCGTCAAGGGGTCACCGCTGACCATGACGAGGGTCAGGGCGGCGCTCTGGTCGCCCGCGAACAGCGGGTTGGTCCAGAACGTCACGCCATTGACGTCGGTGTTCTGGTTCGCCGTGGCGTTGCCGCCGCAGGCCTGCAGGCCGCCGTCGGCGGACTCAATCCACATGTCCTGGAAAGGGAACCCGGCGATCGGCACGCCCAGGCCGTCCCGCAGGGTCAGCGTGACCGTCGCGTCGGCAGCGAGGCCGCCGGGCAGGAAGGCCGCCGTGAAGGCACGGCCGCCACCGTTGGGCAGGCTGTACACCGACGTCGTTTCCACGCCGCCGTAGGCACGCACGGCCGTCGACTGCTGGAGATCGGGCACGCCGGCCACCGCGAACGCGGCCGAACCGATGATCATGGCACAGACCGCGAGGCCCATGATTTTCCTAAGAAGCATTAGGACACCTCCAAAAAAGGCACGATCTAGCGAGGGTGGCTAACCCAAGCGAGTACTTTGACGACTGCGTTGAGCCCTCCTTCCACTCACATGTCCATCACTTGACGGAATTAGAGTACCACAAGGCCGTGGGCCGTGCAAGCGGTAATTTTCCGGGAAAAGGGGAAAAATTGGTAAAAAAGCATGCCCCTGCCGGGGCCGGCGGGGGCGGTTCCGGGGCGATTCGAGCATCAAAATCGACGGAGCGCGGAAAATTAAATCGTCCGTTCCCGCCTCGCGCCGCTTGACTTGCGCGGTTTGCTGTATTTCTTACAACAAGTTAGTCGATGGAGTATTGGGATGAGTGACCAGCAGCAGAATATGACG
>JACZKN010000276.1 GCA_014859985.1 Candidatus Krumholzibacteriia bacterium
GCCTGCAGCCTCAGCGCCGTGGCGCCGCGGCCGGTAGCCGGCCCCTTGGCCCTGCGGGCCTGGCCCAACCCGTTCAACCCCCGCACCACCGTGGCCTTCGAGCTGCCTGTGGCGGGCCCGGCCAGGGTCGAGCTGTTCGACCTGCGCGGCCGGCTGGTGCGGCGCCTGCTCGACGGCACCTTTGCGGCCGGCCCCCGCGCCGTGGCATGGGACGCCACGGACGACGCCGGACGGCGCGTGGCGTCCGGCGTCTATCTCGTGCGCGTGCAGGCGGGCGGGACCGCGGACCTGCGCAAGCTCGTCCTGGCCAAGTGACGGTCGTGCCGGAACCGGGCCGGCCGGCTGCTCAGGGGGCGGAGCCCCGCAGCGCTCCGGTCGCCACCTGCAGCCCCAGCAGCAGGCCGAGCACGCAGACGATGGCCGCACCCGTGGGCAGGTCCAGCCAATAGCTGGCCGCCGCACCCAGCACCACCGCCAGCACGCCGACCGCCAGCACGAAGGCCAGGTGCCGCAGCTCGCCGCGGCAGCCGCAGCGGTACGCCATCACCGTGGGCACCACCAGCAGCGTGAACACCAGCAGGACGCCGGCGATCTGCACGCTGCTGGTGACCACGGTGCCCAGCACCGCGTAGAACAGGAAGTCCCAGCGGGCCAGGCGCAGGCCGCGGGCGCGGGCCGCCCCGGGGTCGTCGCTGATGGTCCGCAGGCGGCCGTGGGCCCACCACAGCACCGCCCCGAGGACCGCGTAGAGGACCGCGGTCTTCAGGACCTCGGCCCACGAGACCCACAGGATCGAGCCCACCAGCAGGTGGTTGATCTCCTCGCTGCCGTGGGGGACCTGGGTCAGCACCAGGATCATCGCCGCCGAGAACACCGCGTAGATGATGCCGATGTACGCCTCCTGGGGGACATGGTGTTCGCGGCCGCGCATCCCGGCGATCAACAGCGCGCCAAGGAAGGTGGCGCCCAGACCGGAAAACCAGGCGGCGTTGGTGCCGTGCTCGGCGCCGAAGAACATGGCCACGGCCACGCCGAAGGCCGAGACCTGGGCCAGGGCGATGTCCACGAAGATCACGCCGCGGCGCACCACGTGGCCGCCCAGGTAGCCGTGCATCACCACCAGCACCAGGGCCACGGCCACCGGCGCGGCCATCATGCCGAACAATCCCGTCATAGCCGCCTCATTCCCCCGCGGCGGCCACCAGGCGCGCCACGATGACTTCGAACATCTCCGGGTAGCCGTCCGCCCCCGGCTGGGAACCCACCGCCGCCGGCAGCACCACCAGCGCGGCGCCCATGCGCTCGGCCGCCTTGGCCGCCGCGTCCAGGTGGTTCCAGGGCGCGGCCACCAGTTCGGTGACGCCCGCGGCCCGGGCGCGGCCGGTCAACTCGTCCACATGGCGCGGCGACGGGGAGATGCCCGGCCGGTGCTCAACCGCGCCCAGCAGCTGCAGCCCCAGCCAGTCGGCCAGGTATTCCCACTGTTTGCTGTAGTGCACCAGGGGGTGGGCCCGCACGGGTTCGGCGGCCGCGTGCCAGGCGGCGATGCGCGGCTCCAGCGCCGCCGCCAGGTCCGCGGCCCGTTGCCGGAAGCGGCCGGCGGCTTCGGGCCGCAGCTCACCCAGGCGTTCGGCCATGAGCGCCGCCACCCGCACGCCGTTGCGCGGGTCCAGCAGGTAGTGGGGATTGCCCTGGGGATGGACGTCGCCCTGGGACCGGGACACGGGTCCGGACGGCACCTCGAGCACCGTCGCCAGGGCAAGCGAGCAGTCCAGGCAGCCCGGCTGGCCGTCCCTGACCCGCGGGTTGCGGGCCTTGTCCAGCAGCACCGGCAGCCAGCCCACCTCCAGGTCCAGGCCGTTGTAGCAGAGCAGGTCGGCCTTGCCCAGGGCCCGGGCCAGGGAGGGCCTGGCGGGCAGGAAATGGGGGTCGTACTCGCCGGGGCAGAGGACCGCCACCTCGGCGTCTTCCCCGCCCACCTGTTCGGCCAGCCAGCCGAGGTCGGTCAAGGTGCACACCACTTGCAGGGGTTCGGCGCCCGCGATGGTGACGGCGCCCAGCACGGTCGCTAGGGTCAGGGTCAGGATCGTCTTCATGGGCGGCCCTCCTAGTAGAGGTGGGCCGGATGCGACCCGATGGTGAAGTTGAACTGCAGCGAAAAGACCGTGTCGTCCGCGTCCCCGACCAGGTCGTCGAAGCGCGCCGCCTCCAGGCGGATGGCCGAGAACTCGCTGGGCACCCAGGTGAGATTGAGCTTGTACTCGCGCATCTCTTCCCAGGGGCCGAGCCCGTGGCCGTGGCCGTGCTCCTCTTCCTCCGCGTCTTCCTCTTCATGGGGCAGGCTGCGGTCCAGGCCGCCGGCACCGAGGCCGAGCCACCAGTTGCGCTTGAACCGGTACTGGGCCTGGGCGTACCAGCCCCACGGATCGGACGCGCCCTGGTCCGGCCGCGGCAGGATCAGCTCGCCGGTGACAGCCAGCGCCGGGCCGCGGGACGCGGCGGCCGAGACCCATTTCCAGGTCACGTCGGCGCCCCACACCTGCAGATCCCCGGCCACGGTCTCGTCATCGTGCAGCAGCAGGTAGTCCGGAGCCATGGGCCCGCGCAGCCAGGAACCTCCCACTTCGAGGGTCGACTCCAGGGACAGGTCAAAAAGATTGCTCCAGCGGGCGCCCCAGGCCAGGTCCCGCGACTCGGCCGCGAAGATCTCCGCGCGGCCGTCCACCCCGTAGGCGGTCAGGTCGCTGTACCAGGGCAGGGGCAGGTCGTGGGACAGGCGCACGCCGGTCTCGGTCAGGCCGTGATCGCCCAGGAAGGCCTGGATCGCGGCGGGGGCGTCCACGAAGGCGAACTGGTGGGTGTGCAGGGGCACGTGCTTGCCGAAGGGCAGGTAGTCCTTGCCCACCACCAGGCCGAAGCCGCCGGGGATCGCCTGCCCGGCGATGCGGGCCACCTCGACGTCGCCGGCGTAGCCGCCGTGGTCGGCGCCCTCCTCGCCTTCGCCGTGGTCGTGGCCGTGCTGGGGATGGATCGCGAACACCAGGTCGGCCTTCCAGTAGGGATCGACGATGGAGGTGAACTGCACCTCGGCTTCCTGCAGGTCGGCGCCGTTGTAGGCGGGTTCGGCGGTGCGGTCGGCCACGCGGCCCAGCAGCAGGGTGTTGACGCTGATGGCCGGGTTGAAGTCCCGCGAGACACCGGTCGCCGTCGAGGACTGGGCAAGGGCGGTACCCGCCGCGAGCACGGTCGCGGCGGCAAGGATCAGGATGGAGCGCATCACAGCCTCCCAAGGATGGTGCTTCAGGTTAACCGGAGTAGGAGTGTTCAGGAAACCGTGAAGACCAGGGGAGGGGCGCGGGAGCGGGCGGGAGCCGCCGGCAGGAGCACGCAGCGGACCGGCGGCGCCGGCACGGCCAGCGGGGCCACC
>JACZKN010000277.1 GCA_014859985.1 Candidatus Krumholzibacteriia bacterium
GTGCCGGCGCTGCCGGACGCGCCGGCCCAGGTTTCCTGCAGTACGCAGCGATCCAGAATGGGTTCGATACGGTTATGCCCAACGACGGAGCCATCCTGATTGCTGACTTCCCAGGAGCCGATCCAGAAGTCGAATTGGCGGGCAAGCGGGTCGGGGCAGCCCCTGTCGGCTGCCTGTATGACGCCCGCGACGAGGGCCAGGGCGGCGCAGGCGACCGCGGGCAGGGCGAGAGGGCGGCGGGGCAGGGGGCGCATGGCATCCCTTCGGCGGCTGGGGTCCCGGAATCGGCCGTCATCGTAGCGCAGGTGCGCCGTGGCGCAAGGGCGATCGGCGGCGCCGCTGGCTTCTGGACAACCCCAGCCCCTTCTGATACCTTGGGGCGGCACGGAGGTCCGCCGCGGCCGGACCTTCCCGGCCGCCGCGGCGGCCTTTTTCCGTTCGATCCCGGAAACGCCAATGACACGGGGCCTGACGATTCCATGACCGACACCCAATCCCGCCTGCGCGCCATCCCCCAGATCAGCGCCGTCCTGGACGACGTGCGGCTGCGGCCGCTGCTCGCTGGACGGCGGCGGGAGTGGGTCACGCGGCTGGTGCAGCAGCGGATCGCAGCCCTGCGCGAGGCCCTGCGCGGAGGCGAGGGCGCTGTCCGGGATCGGGAGCAATTGCTGAGCGAAATCGTACAAGATGTTGTCGAAAAATACGATGAGCTTACAGGTCAGTCCTGGACCAGGGTTCTCAACGGAACGGGCGTGGTGGTGCACACCAACCTCGGCCGCTCCAACCTGCCGCCCGTGGCGGTGGCCGCCATAGCCCAGGTGGCCTCAGCCAACAGCGACCTGGAGTACGACCTGGTAGCCGGCACCCGCGGTCACCGGGGCCGCCGGGTCGAGGAGAAGGCCGCCCTGCTGGCCGGGGCCGAGGACGCCCTGATCGTCAACAACAACGCCGCGGCGGTGTGGCTCGCGGTGCGCTTCGCCAGCCGGGGCGGGCCGGTGGTCCTGTCCCGGGGCGAGATCGTGGCCATCGGGGGCTCGTTCCGGATGCACGAGATCCTGGACGAGACCGGGTGCCGCCTGGTGGAGGTCGGCACCACCAACCGCACGAGCCTGGACGACTACCGGGCCGCCATGACCCCGGGGGCGACGGTGCTGAAGGTGCACCGCTCCAACTTCGCGGTGGAGGGCTTCACCGAGGAGGTGGACCTGCCGGAACTGGCGACGGCCTGCCGTGCCGCCGGTTGCACCCTGATCTATGATGCGGGCAGCGGCGTGCTGCATCCCATGGAGGATCTCGGCCTGCCGGCGGGCGAGCGCCTGCTGGCCCAGGACGTGGCCGCGGGCGCGGACCTGGTGACCTGCAGCGGCGACAAGCTGCTGGGCGGTTGCCAGGCGGGCATCATCCTGGGACGGCGGGAACTGATCGCGGGGCTGCGCGGGCACCCCATGCGGCGGGCCTTCCGGGTGGACAAGACGACCCTCGCGGCTTTGGACGCGGTGCTGTCGGCCTACCTGTGCGCCGAGGACCGTCCGGACATCCCGACCATCACCCAGTTGGGCCTGGACCCGGACCGCCTGCAGCAGCGGGCCGAGGAGCTGCTGGCCCGGCTGGCGCCCCACGCCCCGGCCGGCTGGCGCGGCAACGTCGTGCCGGGGGATTCCAGCGTCGGGGGCGGCTCCTTCTCCACCGCGGCGGTGGCGTCGCGGCTGGTGATGTGGCAAGCTCCCAAGGCGGAGCTCGAGGCCTGCCATCGGCGCCTGCGCGGCGGCCGGCCCGCGCTGGTGGGCCGCATGAACCAGGACGGCCTGGCGGTGGATGTGCGCACGCTGACGGACCAGGAGTTCCCCCTGGTGGAGGCGGCTTTCCGCCGCGCCTGGACGACGACTCCGGAGGGATGAAGGACCATGGCCGACAACCCCGGCATTCCCGAGGGGCTGCCCCTGATCGAGGCCGCCTGCACGGCCGACGATCTGGTCTTGGGCAGCGGCGCCGCCTTCTGGGAGAACCTGGACGAGGCGGTGGCCCGCTACGGCCTGGACGCGTCGTTGGACCGGGCCTTGGCCGGCCGTGCCACCCCCCGGGTCTGGGTGCTGGTGCATGAGCCCGGCCACCCGCAACTGGCCGCGGCCGCGGCCCTGGGCTTCGCCCGGGCCCTGGCCGACCGCGGCCAGGCGGCCCTGGTGCTCGACGGGGATGACCACGCAACCGTGCTGACGCGCTGGGCCGGACGCGAAGACGCCGAAGGCTGGATCGACATCGTGCGCTACGGCACCTCGGTGCTGACGTCCGGGGTGGCCCTGCCGTTTGCCGGCCGTGCGGCGTACCTGCTGGGCGTGGGATCGTACGCGCCGACGGACGTCACCCCCCAGGAGATCGACCAGCTGCTGACGCGCCTGCGCCGCCAGGCCGACGACCTGCTGGTGGTGCTGCCGGGCGGAACGCAGGCCGCGGCCTGGGCGCGCCGGGCGGACATCCGGCTGCTCTGCCACGACCAGGCGGAACTG
>JACZKN010000278.1 GCA_014859985.1 Candidatus Krumholzibacteriia bacterium
GCCCCGGGACACGACGGCCTGGTTCGCCGCCGGCGGAGACCTGTGGCTGATGCGTTGGCGGGACCTGGGCACGCCGGAGGCCTCGGCGCAGGCCTGGCTGCTGGGCCAGCGGCCCCTGACCGAGCTGTCGCGGCTGCTCCGCTGCGGGGTGCTGCTGACGGCCGTCGGCACCGCCAGCGACGGCGCCAACGTCGCCATCGGCGTGCGCGACCCGGTGGTCTCGCCGGTGTTCACCGGCCGGCGCGCCATGTACCGCGACGTGACCGGCGACGCCACCTTCTGGTCGGACTGGCGCTACTTCGGCGGGACCCTGCTGGAGGTCATGCGGCACCGCGAGGGCCGCCTGGACGGCACCAGCCTCTTCCTGACCCTGCGCACCGGCTGGTCGGACCTGCGGGGCGAGTTCCTCGAGGGGGAGAACAACCTGAACGTGGCGGTGGTCATCGCCCTGGCGGTCGTGGCCTTCCTCTTCCTGGTGATCGAGATCTTCGCCCTGTTCTTCGGCGTGCGCATCTCCGAGGGCATCATCGCCGCCGTGCGCGTCCTGGGCCGGGGCACCCGCGCCGTCGCCGCCGGCGACCTGCTGACCCGCATCGACCTGCCCAACGAGGACGAGTTCGGCGATCTCGGCGCGAGCTTCAACGAGATGACCCGCGCGGTGCGGCAGGGCCGCGACGACGCCCTGGCGCGGGAGCGGCTGACCCGCGAGCTGCAGACCGCCCGCGAGATCCAGGAGCGGCTGCTGCCCCACGCGGAGCCGCGGCTGCCGGGCTTCGAGATCACCGGCGCCAGCATCCCCAGCCGCGAGATCGGCGGGGACTACTTCGACTTCATCGTGCAGGCGGACGACCGCATGGGCATCGCCATCGGCGACGTCTCGGGCAAGGGCATGCCCGCGGCCCTGCTGATGGCCAACCTGCAGGCCAGCCTGCACGGCCAGGTGATCCACCCCAGCAGCGTGGCCGAGGTGGTCGCGCGGGTGAACGACCTGCTGGTGGCCTCGACCGATCCCCACATGTTCGCGACGTTCTTCTACGGCGTGCTGGACACCGGGGCCGGGGTGTTCACCACCGCCAACGCGGGGCACAACCCGCCGCTGGTGCTGCGCACGGACGGGTCGACCGCGACCCTGGGCGAGGGCGGGCTGCTGCTGGGCATGCTGGCCCGGCAGGCCTACGTCCAGCAGGAGACCCGGCTGGAGCCGGGAGACGTGGTGGTGCTCTATACCGACGGCATCACCGAGGCCGCCGGGCCGTCGGCCGTCCCGGACGATCCGGACAATCCGGACGCCATGTTCGGCGAGGCTGCCCTGCTGGAGGTGGTGCGCCGGCACGCGCACCTGCCCGCGGTCGGCATCAAGGAGGCCATCCTGGCCGCCGTGGCCGAACACACCGCGGGCGCCGAGCAGTCGGACGACATCACGCTGGTGGTCATCCGCCGGCAGGATTGAAGGCGGAATCGGACTGGCACACGGCCGCGCCTGCGGCTATCGTCGTCCGGACCCCGCCAGCGCAACCGCCAACGTCAGGAGCGAGACCATGCCCGAGTGGTTCCAGGAATTCTATCCCGTGCTGATCCTGCTCGTGATCGTCGGCTTCGTCTTCTGGCGCCTGCCGTCGGTGGACGTGGGCCACGACCGCCGCTACACCCGGCGCCGCGTGCTGAACTGGCTGCCCCTGGGCCTGACCTACGCCCTGCTCTACATGGGCCGCTACAACCTGAAGGTCAGCCAGTACGCCTTCGAGGAGATCGCCGGACCGGACGGCTCGCCCCTGATGGGCAACACCGGCTTCGGCATCGTCTTCATGGTGGGCACCATCGTCTACGGCGTCTCGTTCCTGATCAACGGGCCGCTGACCGACCGCCTGGGCGGGCGCTTCTCCATGCTGACGGGCACCCTCGGCGCCACGGTGATGAACCTGCTGATGGGCCTGGCGTCGCTGACCCTGCTGCGCAACGGGCCGCTGGCGGGCGTCATCGCCCACAACTTCATCCCGGTCTTCTCGGTGCTCTACGCCGTCAACATGTACTTCCAGAGCTTCGGTGCCGTGGCCATCGTCAAGGTCAACGCCCCCTGGTTCCACGTGCGCGAGCGGGGCGTGTTCGGCGCCATCTTCGGCATCCTGATCGCCCTGGGCATCTACTTCGCCTACGACCTCGGTCCCCTGATCCTCGACGGCATGGGCCTGGCCTGGGTGTTCCTGATGCCGGCGCTGCTGCTGGCCGTGTTCTGGGTGATCGACTGGTTCGTGGTGCGCAACAGCCCGGCCGACGCGGGGCTCGCGGACTTCAACACCGGCGACGCCACCAGCGGCGACGACAGCCCGCGCCTGGGCGCCGGCAAGGTGTTCAAGATGATGCTCACCAACCCGGTGATCCTGACCATCGCCGGGGTCGAGTTCTGCAGCGGCTTCCTGCGTCAGGCCATCATGCAGTGGTATCCGTCGTTCGCCAAGCAGACCGACGGCGTGCTGGGCCTGCGCTCGGAGTTCGTCTACGACAACTGGGGCCTGCTGCTGTGCATCGCCGGCATCATGGGCGGCGTCTTCGCCGGTTTCATCAGCGACCACGTCTTCCAGTCGCGCCGCGGGCCGGTGGCCGGGTTCCTCTACGGCCTGCTGCTGGCCGGCGCGGTGGTGCTGACCTTCACCTACACCACGCCCATCGTGGGCTGGCTGGTGGTGGTCATGTCGATGGCGGTGATCGGCGTGCACGGCATGCTCTCGGGCACCGCGAGCATGGACTTCGGCGGGGCGAAGAACGCCGGCATCGCCGTGGGCATCATCGACGGCTTCGTCTATCTCGGCACCGGCATCATGTCGCTGACCTATGCCCTCGTGCTGCCGAAGGTCGAACTGGACGCGGCGGGCCGCCTCGCCGGCGCCGCCACCGACCCGGCCAACTGGCGGGCCTGGCCCGTGGCGATGATCCCGATCGCCGCGATCGGCCTGTTCCTGGCCCTGCGCCTGTGGAACGCGAAGCCGAAGCCGAAGGGGGCGGCCCACTGACCCGGAGGTTCCCGATGCGCCTGCTGCCGGCCCTGGGGGCGGCGGCCGCCGTGCTGGCTGTCGCCGCCAGGGCCGGCAGCAGGCGCATCGGGAACCTCCGGGTCAGTGGGCCGCCCCCTTCGGCTTCGGCTTCGCGTTCCACAGGCGCAGGGCCAGGAAC
>JACZKN010000279.1 GCA_014859985.1 Candidatus Krumholzibacteriia bacterium
CGGGCGGCAGCAGGGGCTCGGCGCCGTGGTGGTAAACGGCCCGGCGCTCCTGCTCCGACGCCAGCAGGTTGATGTAGACGGACTGGACGCGCGCCAGCTCCGGGTCCCCCACGTCGAGCGCCGCGAGCTGCTTGCGCGCCCGGTGCAGGTCGCCCGCGAAGCACAGCACGGCGAACAGGCGGTAGCGGCAGTCGGCGTCGCCGGGGCGCGCCTTGACGGCGGCGACGCAGGCGGCGACGGCCCCCGCCAGGTCGCCGCCGTCGAGCTGTCGCTGCAGGTCCATCACTTGGCCGCGTTGGTCTGCAGGTTCCACGAACCGGTGGTCTTGCCGCCGCCCGAGCCGTCGTCGCGCTTCTGCTGCGTGTAGGTCCACTCGACCTTGGCGTAGTTGAACGTCACCACTTCGGTCGGGAACGAGCCCGTGCCGCCGCCCACGCTCACCGACGAGATGATGCACTTGGTCAGCTTGTACTCCATGTACGGGACGCGGTCGCCGCCGCCGGCGCGCGTCAGGGTCAGCGTGACCGACGGGATGTGCGAGCCGTCGCTGCACTTCTGCGCCAGGATGGCGCTGGCCTTGTCCAGTTCCTTGGTGATGGTGAAGTCCTGGTGCGCACAGCGGCCGGTGGTGGCGCCGCCGGCGGTGCTGGCCGAGATGCTCGCCGACTGGGAGACGCCGTGGCTGTAGCTCTGGATCTCGATCTGGCCCTCGAACCCCGACACCGTGCATTCGCCGGGCACGCCCTCGATCTTCAGGTAGGCATCGAACATGTCTTCCGTCCTTTCCCTCCGGTTATGGAAACCCGGCGCGCGGTCGCGGTCGGTCGCCGCACGCCGTCCGGTCGCTTGTTTCTACTTGGCCGCCGCGGGCAGGTTCGCCACCAGCCGCAGCGAGATGTCCAGCTTCTCCAGCTGGAAGTGCGGCTTCAGGTAGGCCACCGCCTTGTAGCTGCCGGGCGCCGCCTTGTCCTCCGTCACCTCGATGCGCGCCTCGCGCAGGGGATACTTGGCCTTCTGCTCCTGCGTGGCCTCGTCCTGGTCGAGCACGTAGTTGTTGATCCACTGGTTCAGGTAGTTCTGCACCTCGACCCGCGAGGCGAACGACCCGATCTTGTCCCGGCAGATGGCCTTCAGGTAGTGCGCGATGCGCGAGGTGGCCATCAGGTACGGGATCTTCCGCGACAGGTCGGCATTGGCCGTGTGCTCCTTCTCCTTGTACTTCTTCGGGCGCTGCACCGAGTTCGAGCCGAAGAACGCGGCATAGTCGGTGTTCTTGCAGTGGATCAGCGGGATGAAGCCGAGCTCCGACAGCTCGTTCTCGCGGGTGTCGGGAATCAGCACCTCGGTGGGGCACTTGGCGCCGACGTCGCCCTCGCGGGTCTTGAACGCGTGGATGGGCAGCCCCTCCACCAGGCCGCCGCCCTCGGGGCCGCGGATCGCCACGCACCAGTGGTGCTTGGCGAAGGAATCGGTCAGGCGCCCCGCGAACGAGTACGCCGCGTTGGTCCACAGGTAGCGGCCGTGGTCCTGCCCGTCGACGTCCTCCTGGAAGTCGAAGGCCTCCACCGGCACGGTCTCGCGACCGTAGGGCAGGCGCCCCAGCACGTGCGGCATGACCAGGCAGACGAAGCGCGCGTCCTCCGAGTCGCGGAACGACAGCCACTTCGTGTTCTCGGGGTTGCTCTTGTCGAAGACCTTGGCCAGATCCCGCGGGTTCGGCAGGTCGGTGAAGCTGTCCAGGCCGAACATCTGCGAGGAGGCCGCCGAGATGAACGGCGCGTGCGCGGCCGCCGCCACCGTGGACATGTGCTCGAGCAGTTCGATGTCCTGGGGACCCTTGCCGAACTCGTAGTCGCCGACCAGGGCGCCGTAGGGATCGCCGCCGTACTGCCCGAACTCGTTCTCGTAGATCTTCTTCCACAGGGTGCTCTCGGTGAACTCCGAGGCCGCCTGGAAGTCGCGCAGCATGTCCTTCTTGCTCATGTTCAGCACGCGGATCTTCATCGACTCGCCGGTCTCGGCGCCCATCACCAGCTGGTTCAGCCCGCGCCAGGAGGCCTCGAGCTTCTGGAAATCGGCGTGGTGCATGACCTCGTTCAGCTGTTTCGAGATCAGCGCGTCGATGGCCGCGATGCGCGCGTTCACCGTGCGCGTGACGCCCTTGGCCGTGACCGTGCCCGGGTCGAGCAGCTGCTCCACCAGGTTCTTGATCAGCTCCTGCCCGTAGGCGCGGCCGGACTCGTCGCGCGGCTTGATCCCCGTGGACAGCATCTCGTCCAGGATGCCGCCGCCGTCGAGCTCGACGACGTCCTTCAGGGGCTTGGGCTTCGCCTTCTTGGATTCCGCCATGGCCTCAACCCTCCTGGCCTTCGCCAGGCGCCTTGGCCCCCAGCACGTCCTTGAGTTTGTCCCGCATCTCGGTGTTCTCCATGATCGCCTCCAGCAGTTCCTCGAGGCGGTCGTTGCCCTCGGTCTTGCTGAGCAGCGCCTTGAGCTTCGTGCGCACCTCGACCAGGTCGTTGAGCGGCTTGACCTGCCGCACCACGTTCTCCGGCGAGAAGTCGGCCAGCTTCTCGAAATCCAGCTCGACGGAGAGCTCGCTGCCGTCGTCGGCCAGCTTGTTGTCGACCTTGTACGCCAGCCGCGGCTTCATGCTCTTGAGGATGTCGTCGAAGTTGTCGCGGTCGATCTCGGTGAACTTGCGGTCCATCGGCTTGGGCAGGGGGTCCGTCGGGTTGCCGGACAGGTCGGCCAGCACGCCCACCACGAAGGGCAGCTCCTTCATCTGCATGGCGCCGTTGAGCTCGACATCGTAGCTGATGTGGACCCGTGGCGGACGGACCCTTGCCTTCTTGCCGTATACGCTTTCCTTGCCCATCGGTAGCCTCCCTTTTGGCGTTTGCCGCGACCCTCGTGCCGCAACCGCGTCAACCCTGGGACTTCGGCAGCCCCAGCAGTTCCTTGGTCTGGTTCCGGACTTCCGGATTCTTCACCACGTCGTCGAACAGGTTCTCGAAGGTCATGCTGCCCCAGCGCACGGCGCGGTCCAGGAGCGGCGGCACCGGGCTGTGGGGCTCGACCCTGCGCAGGTACTCGGCGACCTCGCGCAGGCGGCGGTAGGCCTCGTCGCGCGTGGCGATGGGCCCGGCAGGGCCGGCGGCCGCCGCGAC
>JACZKN010000005.1 GCA_014859985.1 Candidatus Krumholzibacteriia bacterium
GGCCGTCGCCCCGCCGGCGGGGCGACGGCCAGCCAGCACAGCAGGGCCGCCCAAGGAGCGGTCGCCGCGAGCCTGGCGGTCTGTGCACGGTTGCGGATCACGCGGTGTCCCGTTCCGAAGGGGCCGGCTGCCCATACCCCGGGGCCCTTCCGGGGTTCCCCGGCGGCGGACGGGCGGCGGCCGGGCAGGAAGCGGAGAAGATGGCGGGAATGTGTGGGAATCGAACCCACCTCGGACGGTAAACGCGCCCGACAGAAGGATTTGAAGTCCCCGGGGCCCACCAGGACCCATTCATTCCCGCCCAACCGGAAGGGCCGACTGCCGGTGCGGCCCGTCAACCAGAATACGCGATCATCTCCACTTCCACCAGCACGTCCTTGGGCAGGCGCGACACTTCCACCACCGAACGGGCCGGCGGGTTCTCCCCGAAGAAGGTCTTGTAGACCTCGTTGATGGCCGCGAACTCGCCCATGTCCCGGATGAAGACCGTGACCTTGACCACGTCGCCGAGCCCGAGTCCGCCCGCCTCGACGATGGCCCGGGCGTTGGCCAGGGCCTGCCGCGCCTGGTCGGGCGCCGTCTCCCCCACGACCTGCATGGTCGCCGGGTCCAGCGGGATCTGTCCCGCGGTGAACAGGAAGCCGCCCGCCTTCACGCCCTGGCTGTACGGCCCGATGGCCCCGGGCGCGCGGTCGGTCGCGATGGTCCTGCGCGTCATGTCCTCTCCTCGCGTGAAGCCGTAACTCGCGCTGCGTCGCCGCATTGTACGCCCCCTATAACCCCGAAGCAACCCCGCAGCGCCGTACCCAGCGCGGAACCTTGCCATGGCCGCGCAACGGTGGAGTAGGGGGCGCGGGTCGCCTGTCCGGGGCGTCTGAAGGCCGGCGCAGCCAGGAGGGCGGAGCCGGCCGCAAGCCGAGCGGGGCCGCGGCAGGAAGCCGCGGCCCCGCGTCCCCGGACAGGCGACCCGCGCCCCCTACTCCACCGTCACCGCCTTGGCAAGGTTGCGAGGCTGGTCGACGTCCTCGCCCCGCAGCACCGCGATGTGGTAGGCCAACAGCTGCAACGGCACCACCGACAGCAGCGGCATCCAGAAGTTCATGGTGTCCGGGATGGTGATCACGTGGTCGCTGAGCTTGGCGATCTCCTCGTCCCCCTCGGTGACGACGGAGATGATCTTGCCCGAGCGCGCCCGCACCTCCTGGACGTTGCCGACGATCTTGTCGTAGCTGCCGTCCTTGGTGGCGATCACCACCACCGGCATCTGGGGGTCGATCAGGGCGATCGGGCCGTGCTTCATCTCGGCGGCGGGGTAGCCCTCGGCGTGGATGTAGCTGATCTCCTTGAGCTTCAGCGCGCCCTCGAGCGCGATGGGGAAGTTCACGCCCCGGCCCAGGTACAGGCAGTTGCGGTGGTGGGCGTAGACCTTGGCGATCTCCATGATCCGGTCGGAGTGGTCCAGGACCTGCTGCACCAGGTCGGGGATCTTGTCCAGTTCCCGCAGCATCTTGGTGCCGCGGTCGGCGTTGATGTGGCCGCGGCGGCCCAGCAGGATGGTGATCAGGCCCAGGATGGTGACCTGGCTGGTGAAGGCCTTGGTCGAGGCCACGCCGATCTCCGGGCCGGCGTGGATGTAGACGCCGCACTCGCTCTCGCGCGCGATGGTCGAGCCCACCACGTTGGTGATGCCCAGCACCTTGGCGCCCTTGCGCTTGGCCTCGCGCATGGCCTCCAGGGTGTCGATGGTCTCGCCGCTCTGGGAGATCACCAGGCAGAGGGTGCCCGCCTCGATGATGGGGCTGCGGTAGCGGAACTCCGAGGCGTACTCCACCTCCACCGGGATGTGGGCGTACTCCTCGAGCATGTACTCGCCCACCAGGCCGGCGTGGAACGAGGTGCCGCAGGCCAGGATGATGATGCGGCGGATGTTGCGCAGCTCCCAGTCCGTGAGCTGGATGCCGCCCAGCTTGACGTCCCCGCTCTCGGGCAGGATGCGCCCGCGGAAGGAGTCGCGGATGGTGCGCGGCTGCTCGAAGATCTCCTTGAGCATGAAGTGGGCGAAGCCGCCCTTCTGGATCTGGCTGAGGTCCCAGGTGATCTCCTGGATCTCCTTGGTGATCGCCTCGTTGTTGATGTTCATCGTGGCGATGCCCGAGGGCCGCAGGGTGACCATCTCGCCGTCGTCCAGGTAGATGACCTGGCGGGTGTGCTCCAGGATGGCCGACACGTCGCTGGCCAGGTAGTTCACGCCGTCGCCAACGCCGACCACCAGGGGGCTGCCCTTGCGCGCGCCCACGATGAGGTCCGGCTCGTCGCTGTGGATCACGGCGATGCCGAAGGCGCCCTCGACCACGCCCAGGGCCAGCTGCACGGCCTCGACCAGGTCGCCCTTGTAGAAGTCGTCGATCAGGTGGGCCAGCACCTCGGTGTCGGTCTCCGAGCGGAAGATGCGGCCCTTCTTGCCCAGCTGCACCTTCAGCGCGTTGTGGTTCTCGATGATGCCGTTGTGCACGACGGCGACCTTGCCGGCCAGGTGAGGGTGGGCGTTGATCTGGTTGGGCGCGCCGTGGGTGGCCCAGCGGGTATGGGCGATGCCGCAGGTGCCGGAGAGGTCCTCGCCGTCGAGGCGGGCCTCGAGGTTGCGGATCTTGCCCTCCTCCTTGTAGACGACCGGGCCGCCGGGCCGGGCGATGGCCAGGCCGGCGCTGTCGTAGCCCCGGTACTCCAGGCGCTTGAGTCCCTCGAGCAGGACCGACGCCGCCTGGCTCGATCCGGTCACGCCGACGATTCCGCACATGGGCCGGTCCTCCCGTGGCGCCCGGCGGTCCCACGGCCTCCGGGCGCGAAAGCATGAAGGGGCCGCCGGGCTGTCCCGGAGCCCCGCGTCAGGCCAGGGCGGTCCTGACCTTCCCGATCAGTTCGGCGGCCGCGGCCTCGTCTTGAGCCTCGGCGATGATCCGCACCACCGGTTCGGTGTTGGAGGCTCGCACGTGCACCCAGCCGTTGTCGTCCAGCCACTTGACGCCGTCGCGGGTGTCGATCGCGCCCGGGCCCAGGGCGGCCACCAGGGCCTCCGGCGAAGGCAGGTTGGCGGCCTCCAGCTTGGTCTTGACCATCACCACAGGCGGCAGGGCCGCCACCAGATCCGCCAGGGTCCCGCCGCGCTCGGCCAGGTGCTGCAGCACCATGACGATGCCGACGAGGGCGTCGCGCCCCGCGTGCAGCGCCGGATAGATGACGCCGCCGTTGCCCTCGCCCCCCAGGACGCAGCCCTCGGCCAGCATGGCTTCGACCACGTTGGCCTCCCCCACCGGCGTGCGGAAGACCCGGCAGCCGTGCCTCGCCGCCACCTTCTCGATCAGCCCCGTGGTCGAGAGGTTGACCGCCATGCTGCCGGGCGTGCGGCCCAGCAGGAAGTCCGCGGCCAGGGCCAGGGTCAGCTCCTCGGACAGGGCCCGGCCGGCGCCGTCGACCAGGGCCAGGCGGTCCACGTCCGGGTCCACGGCCAGGCCCAGGTCCGCGCCCTGGCGCTTCACCTCGGCGCAGAGGTCCTGCAGGTGGGCCGGCGTGGGTTCGGGGTCGTGGGGGAAGTTGCCGCTGAGGCCGCAGTGAAGCGGCGTGCAGTGCACGCCCAGCCTATCCAGAAGACGCGGCACGATCGCGCCGCCGGCCCCCTCCACCGCGTCGACCACCGCGTGCAGGCCGCGGGCGGCGATCCGCCGCGGCTCGAGCCAGGGCAGGCGCAGCAGGGCCGCGAGGTGGCGGTCGTCCGCACCGGCCTCGCCGCGCACCCGGCCCAGGCGGTCCCAGGCCACGTGGCCCGATTCCGCCTCGAAGTGCTGCCGGACCTCGCGGTTCTGGGCCGCGGTCAGGAACAGGCCGTCGCCCTGCAGGAACTTCAGCGCGTTCCACTGCTGGGGATTGTGGCTGGCGGTGATGATCACCCCGCCCACGGCGTCGGATTCCTGGACGGCCATCTCGGTGGTCGGCGTGGTGGCGATGCCGATGTCCACCACGTCGTGGCCGGTGGAGCACAAGGCCGCGGCCACGGCGTCCAGGACCATGGGACCGCTGGGACGGGTGTCCCGGCCCACCACCACCGGCCCGGCCGGCAGCCAGGCGCCGAAAGCGGAGGCCCAGCGGGCCACCGTGACCGCGTCGAGGCCGTCGCCCACGACCCCGCGGATTCCCGAAACACTGACGCGAAGCGGCAAGCTCATGTCCTTTCTCCGGATCGCCGTACCGGGCCCCTGCGGGGGCCTCCGGCGCCGGGAGAACAGGATACCACCGATGGGCGGGATCCGAAACCTCGCCGAATCCGACCGATACAAAAAAACCTGCGCGGACGCAGGCTTTTCCGTCGGGTGTCCCTGGAGCTGGTGTGGGGACTCGAACCCCAGACCTGCTCATTACGAGTGAGCTGCTCTACCAGCTGAGCTACACCAGCCCCGGAGGATCCGAAGTGGTGCCTGGGGGCGGAGTCGAACCACCGACACCATGATTTTCAGTCATGTGCTCTACCAACTGAGCTACCCAGGCACCGGAAAAACAACCCCGGCGCGAACCGGGAACGGGAATAAAACACCGCCGGGAATCGATTGTCAAGCGGCCCGGGGGGGATTCCGCCCCGAGCCCGGGCCGTTCACGAGTGATCCGGTCTAGGCCCGCACCGGATTGACCTGGGCCAGGCGCGCGAGGGTGGCCACCACCTCGTCCATCTCGAAGGGCTTGTAGAGGCAGGCGTCGGCCCGCGACCAGGTGGCGACGAACTTCTCCCGGTCGCGGGTGTCCACCTTGCGGGCGGTCAGCAGCAGGATGGGAAAGAGCGTGGCCTGCGGGTCGTTCTCCATCCACTCCTTGAGCATGCGGCTGACCTCGTAGCCGTTGCACCCCGGCAGCATCACGTCCAGGATCATCACGTCCGGCGGGTTGCGCTTGGCCTTCTCCAGGCCCTCGAGCCCGTCCACGGCGGTGGCCACGGTGAAGCCCCGCCGCGTGAGGCTGAACTCCAGGGTCTCGAGGATGTCCGGCTCGTCGTCCACGACGAGGATCCGCAGGTTGCGCTCCATGCTCCCATGCCTCCGGGCTGCGGGCCGGCGGGCGTGCCGGCTCCGGCAGGTATGTTCGGCCGGCAGCGCCCCCGGGTTGAGGACCTTGGCACGGCCGGCGCGGGCCGGGCCCGCGTCCCCGGCGGCAGGAATTGCCCGCGGCCGGTTCCGGGGCGGCGCCGCCCGATCTTCAAGACGTTGCCGTGCAACGACTTGATCGGGACGGGGCCCACCCCCGAGGCCGGATTTTGCAAACGGTATGCCACCGCCGGACGGCGCCGAGGAGGATCAGGGCCCCAGGCGCCGCGCCAGGTGCCGGCCGGTGGCCGAGCC
>JACZKN010000280.1 GCA_014859985.1 Candidatus Krumholzibacteriia bacterium
CCCACCAGCGCCCGGCGGCTGTGCTCCAGGCCATCGAGTAGCGAACCTCAAACCATGGGGCAGGAGCAGAGGCGAAAGCGCAGGCGAAAATGGCTACCTATCGCGCGAAAACGGGTGGCGACCTTCAGGCGAGAATTGACAAATCTCCAAGCTGCAGCCTCGCAAGAGCGCGTGAAAGGTTCATGCCTCGGTGATCATCGGTACAAATGAACGTCCTACCAATAGTGCCCACAACGGAGACCACGAGGTCTCCAGCTTGAATCATGGTTCTGCGATACTCAGCTGAAAGCTCAGGGCTAATCCTATCAAGTTGGCCCACGAGTACTTTCCTGTCCTGAACATCCATTGTTCGTATCAATGGCACCCCGTCATCGCCCTCATGCTTGTCTGGCTTTAGCACGCCGTAACACGGCGATGACCTTAGCCAGTGCTTGACATACGACGCATGCCAATGCTCCGGCACCTCCCCCAACCACTCAACCCCACTGTCCTTCATCCGCACATCAGGATTCAGCCCCTTGGTCACGGCATGGGAAATCACTGTCTGCCGCTTTTCATCGAGCAGCTTGATCAACTGCTCCTGCTTCTCGATCAGGGTGTCGATCTTGGCGGTTTCACGGTCGAGGAAGCCGGTGATTGTGATTTGTTCTTCGACGGACGGCACAGGCAAGGCCAACTCTTTGACCTCGGCGAAGCGAAACTCAGACGACCGCTCGCGGACGCCTTTTGCGAGTGATTCGACGAACCCATTCAGAGCGAGGTCGCGAATAAGCAGAGCATAATATCCCGGAATCACATCCGCCCGGACAGGCACGCAGGCTGAATAGACAGGTGACGACTTCCCATCCGAATCCGAAACACCGATCGCCCCCGCGAATCCGTCCATGGCATGAATAACCAAATCGCCTTTCCGAATGCCCTGATATCCTATCTCCTTTACGGCGTTCGTAAAGCCGTCCTCCCTACGGTTCTTGCGTAGCGTTACTTGGCCATCGCGAAACGCGGTCACAATGCCGTCAGAATCGCGTACGGGACGGCTCATGCGTCGGAACAGGAACTTCGCACGCTCCACGTTCCAATGGCTGGGTACTGTGCCTATATGGGCAAAGCCAGTGTCGCGACTGTCGCTGTAGCGACTGTACTTCACCCCTTAACCTCCCCCAACAACCGCATAATCTCCCCACTGACCACCGCCAGGTCCGCATCGATCTCCTCCAGCGACCGTGGTGGCACATACTTGTAGAAATGCCGGTTGAACGGGATCTCGTACCCGACCTTAGTCTTGTCGTGGTCGATCCACGCGTCCGGCACATGGGGGATCACCTCGCGCTGGAAGTAGGCCTCGATGTCCTCCTTCAACGGGATGTTCTCGTTGTCCCGCAGGTCGGCGTCCGGCTCGGGGTTGCCCTGCCGGTCCAGGCAGACGTCCGCCGCGTCGTCGCGTTCGCTCAGGACCTGCCAGATCACCTTCAGCATGGGCGGCTTGACCTCCACCCCCGCGGCCTTGAATACCTTCTTCAGCACCTTCAGGAACTTCTCGCGGTTGGTGAAGACCGCCTCCGAGCCCAGGGTCCCCAGCGCCGAGATGATCGCCTCCTGCTCCTTGGCCTTCAGCTTGGCGAACGCCTTCACCTGCCGCAGGGCCTCGATCCGTTCGACGCTGGCTTGGAAGTTCAGCCGCAGCGGCCGCTCCACGGTGATCCGATGGTACCCAAAATCCTCGTTGTCGAAGATCTTCGACTTCTCGTTCTCGACGAAGTCGCCGAACAATTGCACAATCGTCGCGATCTGCTCCTCAGAGATCTTTTTGCGCTTGCTGCCGAGGCTCTTGCGCATGGGGCTGTGGTACCCGGTGGCGTCGATCAGTTGGATCTTGCCGCGCCGCTGCTTGGTCTTCTTGTTGCTGATGATCCAGATGTAGGTGGCGATGCCCGTGTTGTAGAACATGTCCGTGGGCAGGGCCACGATGGCCTCCAGCCAGTCGTTCTCGATGATCCAGCGGCGGATTTCCGACTCGCCCGAACCCGCGCTGCCGGTGAACAGGGGCGAGCCGTTGAGCACCACCGCCAACCGGCTCGGGTTCCCGTCCCGGTTGAACTTCGAGATCATGTGCTGCACGAACAGCAGCGATCCGTCGCTGACCCGGGGCAGCCCGGCCCCGAACCGTCCGTTCATGCCCTGGATCTGGTGCTCGTCCTGGATGAAGTCCTGCACCTTCTTCCACTCCACCCCGAACGGCGGGTTCGACAGCATGTAGTCGAACCGCTCGTTGGGCACCCCGTCCTGGGTGAAGCTGTTGCCGGCGTGGATGTTCTTGGCCTCCTGGCCCTTTATCATCATATCCGACTTACAGGTGCCGTAGGACTCGTCGTTCAACTCCTGCCCATAGACGACCAGCTTGGCACCTGGGTTCAGCTCGCGCAGGTAGTCCTCGGCCACCGACAGCATGCCGCCGGTGCCGCAGGCCGGGTCGTACAACCGCCGGATCACGCCCTTCTTGGTCAGGACGTCGCTGTCCTCCAGGAAAACAAGGTTCACCATCAGGCGGATCACCTCGCGGGGCGTAAAGTGCTCGCCTGCGGTCTCGTTACTCTGCTCCGAGAAGCGGCGGATCAGCTCCTCGAAGATGTACCCCATCTCCAGGTTCGAGACCGTATCCGGGTGCAGGTCGGCTTGGGCGAACTTCTGGACCACCAGGTACAACAGGTTGTCCTTGTCCAGCCGGGTGATCTGGTCGGGGAACTTGAAGCGGTCGATGAAGATCTCCCGGGCGTCGTCGCTGAACCCGTTGATCACGTTGCCTAGGTTCGCCGCGATGTTGTCGGGGTCGTCCAGCAGCTTCTCGAAGGTGAACTTGCTGGTGTTGTGGAAGTTGTGCCCCGACGCCATGTTCAGCATGGTCGCGCGCATGGTCGGATCGGCCTTCCTGGGCAGGTCCTTGAGCTGCGCCAGCACTTTGGCCTTGGTCGGAGCCAGCACGCAGTCCAGCCGCCGCAGGACGGTGAAAGGCAGCACCACGCGGCCGTACTCGGACTGCTTGTAGCTGCCGCGCAGGATCTCGGCGATGGACCAGATGAAGCTGACTTGGGCGGAGAAGTTGGTCATGGGGTCCCTCGGGATCGGGAGCGTCTTAGTTAAATGGCGGACTAGGGGTTGCAGCCCAAGATCGCGGTGGGCCGGGCGGGTGGATTCTACACATCGAGTGGCGTGTTGAACAGGGGCTTCTGGCAGTCTGTACCCCTTCCCCCGGGAAATCACTCCGCCCGGCCTCCAGGGCCTCAGTCTTGGTCCCGTTCCCTGATGAATTGGGCCATCTCATCCCCGACGAGTTCGATTGACCGAGGGCCGTCGCGAACGAACAACTTGTTGTCGAAATAGGTCACCTCGGCCCGGGCCGGGACTTCTACGATACAGACCCGGCCATCCGGCAACCCTTCAATACGAACGCCCACCCGGTTGGGCCGCCTGGGGGTCAGCCTGTCACGGACCAAGTCCTGCAGGGTGAGGGTGAACTGATCGTCGTTCCTCTTCTCGGCCGGACGTAAACTCAAGTCGCGATCAAGCCCCCTGACTGAGCCGTCATCCGCTACGCCGATGAGCAACGTCCCACCGCCAGTGTTGTGGAAAGCTGCAATCGTCTTCAGGACAGCATCGGACCTGCCGTTGTCCTTGATCTTGGTGTGAACGTTGTATTGCAGCGTTTCCTTGAACTCCAGAATGCTACTCTCCCCTTGGGCAATGAGGTCCTCCAGGGAGCCTGTCGGCTCACACGGCACCTCAAGGCCCTCGGCATAGGCCTTGGCCAGCACAAACGCGTGAAACAGGGGGTGGTAGAAAGCATAGACCCCTCGCGCCGCCGATTTGAGGAGTCCACGTTCCTTCGTCAAACGACGGAGGGCCGAATCAAGAGACGATTCCTTCAACCCGGCAATCGCAGACCTGGGAAATTCGACCCCGTGAAGGCTTCCGGACATCAATGTCGTCAACTCCGTCTTTGGGAGATCCGCAAGCTCCGACCGGAAACGCGTGTTCTCCAAGCCGGCTTCGACCTCGCCCCAATGACCCTCCAACCATTCGCGATCGATCTTCCCGGAACCCTCCGCGCACTGGAACACGTGCGAGCAGATCTGCTTCAGGAAGTATGGATGCCCCGCCGATTGGCCATGGACCAATCGGGCAGCGTCCTCGTCGATTCTGAAATCCGGATCCAGTTCGATAGGCTTGAATATGGCTTCCAGGCCTTCGTCTGCGTTCATTGGGCCCACGGGGATCGTTTGAAAGAAGCGCGCAAGGGGATCAGAGGCATGCTCACCTGCACCGGGCAAGGACTTGCCCGCAAACACCAGCATGAAGTGGGGGGCATCTTCCCCAACGCGCTGAAACACGTCCTTGATCCCCGCCAGGAATTCGGGGGCGGCCCGCTCCAGGTTGTCGAGAACAATGATCGTCAGCAGGCTCTTCTGTTCCCACAGGGCTGAAATCAGCTTCGTAAGCAGCACCCTCAAGGTCCGCGGCTGCTCGTAGTTGATCTCGGAATCTGCTTCTATCGCGACACCGGTCGCGGCTTTCAGATCCTGAAGGATGGCCGGATAGAGAGCCCGGATCTGGGTGGCAGCGGAACCCTCGGGCACATCTTCGCGAATCACCAATCCATGCTCGCTGAACTCGGGGTGCAGCTTCTTGAGCAGCGAGGTCTTCCCGATTCCCCACTCTCCTTGGACAAAAATACTAATCGGGTAGCCCTTTTGGGCAGCAGCCAATTTGGCCCGAAGTTCCGCAATCTCGGCCGACCGGCCGGCAAAATGGACAGGCTTGACCGGGTTGCCAGGTAAGTACGGGTTGATTCTCTGGTCCGCCAAATTGCTCCCCGCCTTTCCAGCTTCAAGCCCAACTGACGGAACCCTAGGCCAATCTTGCAAAACTTGCAATGGCCCCGACAAAATCGGCGTTCTTTAGGGCTATTGCATCCACCAGAAAGCTTCATTCACCTGGCCACAATTTATCTAAATGATTTAAATATGGATAATTACAAGCACTTTGATTTCCATTTCTATTAGCGCCACCTAACTTGCAATCCATGCAAGCCACCTCGAATCATTCAAAATTTTCCGTTTGGGAGAGGTTGGTTTAAAAGCGATCTAAACCACTGTATAGTAAGTGGTTGGCACATAGCCAGCCAAGCTGGCTAAACGGCCACGACTCTTCTACAGGCGTCGGCCATCCTCACCCCATCAATTTCTCCAGCGCCGCCGCCTCCTGCTCGGCCGTCGGCCAGCCCCGCGGCTTGGCGCGGCGCTCGGCGGGCTGCTCCTGCCACCACTGCAGGGTGCCCAGGGCCGAGTCCATCAGCGGCCGGTAGCGCAGGCCCGCGGCCTCGGACGCCGTTCCCGGGAAGACCGCCGACTCGTTGCCCCAGTCCAGCATGGGCGCCGGCATCTGCAGCTCGGCGGCCAGTTCGGGCGTCAGCCAATGGAACGTCACGTCGGCGGCGGTGGTGGCGCGGATGCCCCACAGCAGGCCCGCGCGGGTGACCGCGGGGGCGGCGGCGTTGAAGGCGCCGGGCGTGCCGTTCTCGGCCAGGGTCACGATCCAGGGGCAGAGGTCGCGCACGTCGACCACCTGCACGGCCACGTCGGCGTGGGCCGGCCCGACCACGTCGCCGCCCCGGTGGATGCGGTCCACCCACCAGGTGAAGCGGTCGGTCGTGTCGCCGGGGCCGACGATGTAGGTGGGGCGCACGACCGTGGCCTTGTCCCCCAGCGCGTCGCGCACGATGCGGTCGCATTCGGCCTTCAGCGGGCCGTAGGTCTCGCCGGTGACCTGCTCGACCGAGGGATCGGCCAGCTCGGCCAGGGGCGCGTCCTCGGCGAAGACGCCCGGCAGGTCGGGGTAGACCGCGACGGTGGACACGAACACGTAGCGCCGGCAACGCCCGCCCAGCAGTTCCACCGCGTCGCGCACGTGGCGCGGCACGTAGCCCGAGTTGTCGATGACCACGTCCCAGGTGCGGTCCCCCTGCAGGGCGGCCAGGCCCTCGTCGATCTTCGTGTCGCGGTTGCCGGTCAGCTCCTCGACCCGGCCGCCGAACAGGCCCGACTTGCGCCCGCGGTTGAAGACCGTCACCCGGTGGCCCCGGGCCAGGGCGTGCTCCACCTGGTGCGGGCCGATGAAGCCGGTGCCCCCCAGGAAGAGGATGTCCAGGGCCTTGCCCGCGGGCTCGACCCGGTCGGCGGCGGCGGCGCTGCGGAAGAAACCGGCGGCGTGCAGGCCCACCAGCGAGGCGGTGCCCGCGGCGATCTGCAGGAACTGGCGGCGGTCGGTCATGGCGGTCGGCCTCCGGGCTCGGGTCGGGTGGAATCTACTCAGGCGCCTTGTACGGTGTCGCCATCAGCACCTTGACCTTGTCCGCCATGGCCTCGAGCTCCGGCAGCAGGGTCGCCTCCAGGGGGGTGCCGTCCACGGCGAAGGCCAGGCGCTCGACGTTCGGCAGCTGCCGCCCGGCCCGGTCGGCCAGCTCGTTCTGGCCCACCGGCGACAGCTTCCAGGCGTGGAAGATCAGGTCGTCGTAGCCGTCGTTGATGTCGCGCAGCTCCTGCAGCGCGTCGGCGGCGGAGCCGCCCGCCTGCAGGTTCTTCAGCATCTGGTTGGTGCGGACCCCCAGGCCGTCGAGCACGTCGGTCAGGGCGATGCCGCCCAGCTCGACCTCATGCCGCGGGGTGGAGGCGCAGGCGGCCAGCAGGGCTGCCGCGGCGAGCAGGCAGATGACCAGGGCACGGCGCATGGGCGGTCCTTTCGCGTCCGGCCTCCACGGCCGGGCGGCTGCCGGCAGTCTGCCATGGATCGGGCCGCACTGCAACGGCCCGGCCGCCGAACCCCCCTGGGCTTGGCGGCCGGAACCGGGGAACCGGGACGAGATTCTGATCTTATTTGACCAACGCCACCCGCCCGGTCTGCGCGTGCTGCCCCGCCTGCAGGCGGTAGAAGTAGACGCCGGCGGCCACGGCCCGCCCCGCATCGTCGCGCCCGTTCCAGGGGACCTCGTGGCGGCCCGCGGCGACCAGCTGCCCGGCGACCAGGGTCCGGACGACCCGCCCGGCCAGGTCGTGGATGGTCAGCTGGACGTTGGCCGGCGCCGGCAGCTCGTAGCCGAGCGTCGTCGCGGGATTGAAGGGATTGGGATAGGCCGGGTGCAGGGCGTAGCCCGCGGGCAGGGGCTCCGGCACGACCGCCGACACGCCCCCGAGGAACTCGAAATGGTTGACGTTGAAGCCCGCGGACACCACGAAGAAGCGCATGACCTGGACGCCGGCCGGCAGCTGCGCGGTCGCCGTGACGGTCGTCCAGGTCTGCCAGCCGGTCGTGCCCGGCACCACGACGGTCCCGGTCCGGTCGACGCCGTCGAACTCGAGCCGGAAGCTCCCGCCGCCCATGAGCGACGAGACCCGGGCCTCGATGGTCCAGGACCCGGCCGCCGGGACGTCGACGGTGTACTCCAGCCATTCGCCGGCGCTGGTCCAGCCGACGTTGTAGCCGCCGCCGGCATCGGCGCAGGCCTCGATGTCGACGCCTTCGGCGGGGCGGTACTGCCCGCCGTTGTTGCCCGGGTCGGCGTCGTGGTAGGCGACGCCCTGGCCGCCGAGGTCGTAGTCCTCGGCCTGGATCACCGTCGGCAGGGCATGGGGCGCGCCGGCATACGAAGCCTGGCCGCAGCCGGCCCCCACGGTGATGTCGACGGAGTCGGTGGCGAAGCCGCCCTGGTCGTCGCTGGCCCTGGCCACGATCGTGTAGCAGCCGTCGGGGACCGACTCCCAGGTGAACGAGTAGGGCGCGGTCGTGTCCGCGCCGAGGTAGGCCGCGCCGTTGTAGAACTCCACCGTCGCGATCGTGCCGTCGGCGTCGTCCGCGGTCGCGGTGATCGTGATGTCGCCGGCCGGGAGGGTGGCCGCCGGGGCGGGGGCGGTGATCGCCACCGTCGGCGCGGCGTTGTCGATGTCCGCGTAGACCCGCACGTAGTCGATCAGGAACTCCTGGGGCAGGTCCGCGTCGATGCAGCCGGGGCTGGTGCATCCGGTGTAGTTGCCGCCGACCGCGGTGTTCAGGATGATGTAGAACTCCTGGTCGAAGGGGGCGCGGGAGTTGCCGGGGGCGGCGTCCGAGTACCACTGCGAACTGACCCGCGTCATGAAGAGCACCCCGTCCACGTACCAGCGGATCGTGTCCGGTTCCCACTCGACGGCGTAGACGTGGAACTCGTCGGCGAAGTTGGCGCCGCCCAGGGAATAGGACGAACTGGTCGACCGGTTGTCCGGATAGCTGCCGCCGAAGTGCAGCGCGCCGCCGACCGACGTGGTGGCGTTCGCGGACTCCATGATGTCGATCTCGCCGCTGGCCGCCCAGCCGCCGTAGACGTTGTCCTGGGGCATCATCCAGAACGCGGGCCACATGCCGGCCCCCGTCGGGAGCTTGGCCCGCATCTCGATCCGGCCGTAGAGGAAGGCCTGCTTGCCCCGGGTCGTGACCTTGCCGGAGGTGAAGCTGGCGCCGCCGAAGGACTCGGCGCGGGCCGTCAGCACCAGGTTGCCGCCGGTGACGGTCACGTTCTGGGAGCGGTAGTACTGCAGCTCGTTGTTGCCCCAGCCGCACAACGACGGGCAGCCGGTGCCCAGGTCGGGCGTCCAGTTGGCGGGGTCCAGAACGGTGCCGTTGAACTCGTCCGCCCAGACCAGCGACCAGGCGGCGTGGGCGGGCGCGGCCAGGCCGATCGCCAGGATGAGCGCGATGGCCAGGTTGCGTAGCAGGATGCCGGTCATTGGTCTCGTCACGCCACGGTCCTCCGGTTGGTGCGGCAGGGCCGGGTTACGCCCTGTCGGGTCCGCCGGCCCGGCTGGTTCCGCGTGCGGCCGTCCCCGATGGACCTCATTATACACTAAGTTCGGTTGTCGAACAAAGTCTCCGGGTCAGTCGCCTGAGCAGGTCGCCGGCCCGCCGCGCCGCACCAGCCCGCCTCCAGCACCGGGTGGTCGTCCTTGCCGTCCTCCACGGTGAACCCGCCGTCGCCGCGACCTGCGCCCGTGCTTAGGCCAGGTGCTCGCGGAAGAAAGCCACGGTCCGTTCCCAGGCCAGCCTCGCCGCCTCCTCGTCGTAGCGCGGCGTGGAATTGTTGTGGAAGCCGTGGCGGGTGCCCGGATAGGCATGCACCTCGTGCCGCACGCCGCTCGCCTGCAGCGCCGCCTCGCACTCCGGCCACAGGGCGTTGATGCGCGGGTCATCTTCCGCCAGGTGCACCAGCAAAGGCGCCCTGATCCGCGTCACGTCGGCGCTGTCCGGCGGCGCCCCGTAGAACGGCACCCCCGCCTGCAGGTCGGCGCCCATGGTCACGGCAAGGAACCCGACCACGCCGCCGCCCCAGCAGAAGCCCGTCGCGCCGAGGCGCCCGCTGCAGAGCGCGTGCGTCTTGAGGAAGCGCGCGCTGTTCAGCATGTCGGTGCGCAGCTTCGCCTGGTCCAGGCCCGTCTGCAGGGCGCGCCCGTCGTCGTCGTTGCCCGGATAGCCGCCCGCGGGCGCCAGGCCGTCGGGCGCCAGCGCCAGGAAACCCTCCACCGCCGCGCGCCGCGCCACGTCCTCGATGTACGGGTTGAGCCCGCGGTTCTCGTGGATCACCAGCAACGCGGGAAACGGCCCTGCCCCGGCGGGTTGGACCAGGTAGCCGCGCATGGTCCCCGCATTGCCGCCGGGGGACGGGTAGGTGACGTATTGCGCCTTGAGGCGGGGGTCGGTGAACGAGACGGTCTGCGCCCGCGCATAGCGCGGCAGCAGCGCCTGGGCCATGGTCAGCCCCCCCACCGCGACGGCGGCGGCGCGCAGCAGGAATTCGCGCCGGTCCAGGCGCCCGTGGCAGTACTCGTCGTAGAGATCGAAGACCCGGGGATCGATGGTCACCATGGGCTCCTGTCGTTCGCAGCCTGCGGCTGCTCCAGACGTACGCCGGGGCCACCCGTGTCGATCAGGATGGACGGGTGCAGACTCGAATTGGATCCCGGCGGGGTAGCGCTCCCGCCTACTTCGTCAACGTGACCTTCTCGGTGTCCACGACCTGCCCCGCGCGCATCCGCACGAACCAGGCCCCGCTGGCCACCGGCCGGCCCGCGTCGTCCCGCCCGTCCCAGCCGGCGGTGAAGGTGCCGGGGCCGCGCAGGTCGTTCAGGAGCACCCGCACCCGCCGGCCGTCCACGCCGTAGATCTCCAGGCTGACCAGGCCGGCATCCTGCAGGGTGTAGGACACCGTGGTCCGGGGATTGAACGGGTTGGGATAGACGGCGTCGATGCGGCCGGAGGCGAGCGCCGCCTCGGGCACCGCCGAGATCACGCCCTCGAAGATGCCGCTGACCCACTCGGGATGGTCCACGAAGGGGTTGCGGTTGCCCTGGTAGGAGTAGACCACGTCGTTGCGGTCCCGCTCGCGGTCGTCCACGGGGTCGTCCTTGTGCCACTGGATGAGGACCGACAGCAGGCCCATGTAGGCCACCGCGCCGTCGGTGGGCACGATCAGGGCCGCGTTGTCCGTCAGCACCAGGTCGGGCTCGCCGCTCACGTCGCCGGCATAGCGCACGTCCATGTAGAACATGGCCCGGGCCACGTCGCCCTTGCGGCCGTCCCAGGTCTCCCACACCGACGTGTTGTAGTAGTTGGTGCCGCTGCGGCCGTCGTAGAAGTCGGTGGCGCGCGCCGTGCAGCCGCTGTCGCATTCGCCGAAGGGCAGGTTGCCCCGGTTGTTGTTGTAGTCGGTGTCGCAGATGAACAGGTGGTGGCAGTCGGTGTAGGGCATGTCGCCGCTGCTGCCGAAACCGTAGCTGTTGGGCCAGCTGTGCTCGCGGTTGTAGGGGCCGGCGCCGCCGCCGGTCTTGGTGTAGACCCGGTTGCGGTAGATGTCCAGCACGCGGGAGGAGTTGTAGGGATCCTCGTCCGCCTCCTCGAGGATGTCCCAGGTGTCGGTGCTGCTGGAGGTGTAGGGGTAGCGCGTGTGCCCGTCGATGACGTTGTGCACCGTCTGGCGCAGCGTCGCCGGGCTGGTCAGGTCCACCGAATCGTAGTAGCCGGCCGGAGGGGCGGCCTGGGCCAGGGTGGCGATCAGGACGGCGAACAGGACAAGCAGGCGGCGGACTGGCACGTCGGGACTCCTGACGGGTTGCGGGACTTCCCTGGGACCACTCCCCAAGATCCTGAAGGGAATTCTAGCACAATTTACGCACCCAATGCCTCACGAAACTATCATCTTACGGAATAATTACGCAAATTCAACGGGCGGCGTCAAGGCATCCGGCGCGTGCCCCGCCCGCGCCCGCGTGCTATCGTCCGCCGGCACACCCCCGACCAGCCGACGAAAGGTCCGCCATGCGCCCGCACCGTCCCCTGCTCCTGATCCTGCTGCCGCTGCTGCCGGTCGCCCCCGCGGCCCTGGCCTGCACCAACCTGATCGTCTCGCCGGGCGCCAGCGCCGACGGCTCGACCATCGTCACCTACACCTGCGACGGCGAGTTCCACCCGATCCTGCGCCTGATCGAGGCCGGCGAGCACGAGCCGGGCGCCCTGCAGGACATCACCGACTGGGGCGGCAAGGTCATGGGCCAGGTGCCGTACCCGCAGCGCACCTGGCACGTGGTCAACCTGATGAACGAGCACCAGGTCACCATCGCCGAGACCACCACCGGGGGCCGGGACGAACTGACCGATCCCGACGGCCTGCTCCACTACTGGACCCTGATGCGCCTGGCCCTGCAGCGGGCGACCACCGCCCGCGAGGCGGTCGAGGTCATGGGCCGCCTGGTGGCCGACCACGGCTACCGCAGCACCGGCGAGTCCTTCGCCATCGGCGACCCCGACGAGGCCTGGATCATGGAGATGGTGGGCCCCGGTCCGGGCGGCCAGGGCGCCCACTGGGTGGCCATCCGCGTGCCCGACGGCATGATCTCGGCCTACGCCAACGGCGGCCGCATCGGCACCATCCCCGCCGACGGCGGCCGGGACTGCCTGCACTCGGACCTCGAGGCCATGCAGGAGTTCGCCCGCACCGGCGGCTGGTGGGACCCCGCCGACGGCCCCTTCAACTGGCGCGAGGCCTTCCACCCCGCCACCGTCCAGCAGCTGCGCTACACCGCCACCCGGGTCTGGAGCCTCTTCCGCCGCGCGGCCCCGTCCCTGGACCTGCCCCCGGACTTCCACCGGGGCGAGCCCGGCGCCGACCCCTACCCCCTGTTCGTCAAGCCCGACGCGAAGCTCGCCGTGGCCGACGTCTTCGCCCTCATGCGCGACCACTACGAGGGCACGCCCTGGGACATGACCCGGGGCGTCGACGCCGGCCCCCACGGCAACCCGGTGCGCTACCGCCCCATGGGCTGGGAGGTCGACGGAGAGGCCTACACCTGGGAGCGCCCCATCTCCACCCAGCAGACGGGCTTCTCCATGGTCTGCCAGTCGCGCGAGTGGCTGCCGGACGCCGTCGGCGGCCTGACCTGGTACGGCCTGGACGACACCGACGTCACCTGCTACATGCCCCTGTACTGCAGCATCACCGCGCTGCCCGCAAGCTACACGACCGGCAGCCTGGGCGCCTTCGGCTGGGACTCGGCCTGGTGGGTGTTCAACCTGGTCGGCAACTACGCCATGCTGCGCTACGACGCCATGATCCAGGACGTGCGGACCGCCCAGGCGGACATCGAGGGCACCTTCCTGGACCTGCAGCCGGCGGTGGAAGCGACCGCGGCGCAGCTGGCCGCGTCCGACCCGGCGCTGATGCGCCGCTACCTGACCGACTACAGCGTGCAGCACGCCGAGCTGGTGGCCCGGCGCTGGCGGCAGCTGGCCGAGCACCTGGTGACCACCTACAACGACGGCTACGTGAAGGACGAGCAGGGCCGGCCCCGTGAAGAGGGCTACCCCGAGGCCTGGCTGCGGGCGGTGCTCGAGCAGCGTCCCGACCAGTTCCGGCTGCCGGCGGACACTCCCCGGGCGCAGGAGCCCCGGGACTACTAGGCCGCCACGAGGAAGATGACCGCGGTCGCGCCCAGCAGCGCGCCGGCGACGACCTGCGCCACCGTATGGCGGCCCAGGACCACCCGGGCCGTGCCCAGGGCGGTGACCCCGGCCAGCAGCCAGGCGGGGCTGCCGTGCAGCTTCCACAGCAGCGCGCCGGCGACGGCCAACCCGGCCGTGTGCACGCTGATCTTCCACCGGCGGGTGACCACCAGCAGGGCCAGGACCAGGGCGGTCCAGGCGACAGCCAGCGACACCAGCGGCGCCGGCGCCCCGCCTATGGCCTGCGCGAACAGGGAGAGCCCCGCGCACAGCAGGGTCAGCAGCAGCGGGGCGGTCCGCTGGTCGCGGCGGGTCAACTCCAGGTCGCGCACTTCGCCGCGCCGGTGCATGACCACCAGCGCCCCCAGGGGAAAGAGCACCGCCACGGCCACGTGCGCGCCCGTCCAGGCCCACGGGCGCGTTCCCGGCAGGGTCGACGCCAGCAGGACGAAGCTCACCGCTGCCATCACCGGCGGGCTGGCGGCGTGGGAGAAGGCGACGGCCAGCCGCGGACCCAGCCCGAGGCGCCGCATCCGCACGGGCGCCTCGTTCAGGCCGGCACGGGCCAGCGCCTGGCGGCGCAGTTGGACCAGGGCCGGATGCAATCCCTCGCTGCCGAAGTCGGGCACGGCGTCGGGCTCGACGCCGGTGGCTGTTCCGGTTCTCACGCTGTGTTCCTCCTCGCGCTCCTACGCCGGGCCCGGTCGCGTCCGTCGATTCCGCCGGTCGTGCTGCATGATAGGCGGCTTGCGTATACCCCCCGCCAACGCCGTGTGAATTCCCTGTTAGTCCCGACCCGGGCTGGACCAGCGGTCCCGAAGGCGTATACTGCGGACGTTCCCGCCACGACCATGCATCGGAGGGAGACCGACATGCGCCGCCCCGTCCGGCCCGACCTGCCCCTGTTGCCCCTGTTGACCCTGTTGACCCTGTCGACCCTGCTGTTGGTGCTGGCGGCCTCCGGTTGCAACAGCCGGGACACCGGCTTCGCCCTGCCTGCCGACCTGACCGCGCTGCTGCCGCCTGCGCCCACGGCCATCGTGGCCGCGCCGGGCCTCGGCGCCCTGGACGCGGCCCTGGCCGACCTGGACGCCCGGGCCGGCGACGAGCCCCTGCTGCCGCCCGCGGTCCGGGCGCAGCTGGACTTCGCCGCGCTCCTGGACCAGGCGGTGCCCGGGCTCACGCCCCTGGTCGATCCGGCCCGGCCGTTGGCCCTGGCCATGGTGGCGCCGCCGCCCCTGAGCCAGGATCTGGGCCTGATCCTGATCGTGCCCCTGCGCGACCCCCGGGCGGAGCTGCCTGCCCTGCCGGAGATGTTCCGCAGCAGCCTCGTGCACGGCCGCTACCTCGCCCTGTCCACGGCCGCGGCCGTGGCCGCCCTGGACTCGGTGCCCGCCCTGGCCCAGGGCCTGCACCCGGGGGTGGCCAGCGTGGCGGTGGATCTGGCCGGGATGATCGCCCAGTACCGCGGGGTCGTGGAGATGGGCCTGGGCATGATGGCCATGACCCCTGCCCAGGATCCGGACGCGCCCGCCGGCGGCGGCACGGCCATGTCCCCGGAGGAGGCCCGCGCCCTGGCCGGCGTGGTGCGCGGCGCGCTGGACTCGGCCCGCCGCCTGGACCTGGCCCTGGACCTGGCCGACGGCGAACTCTCGTTGACCGGCCGGCTGGGCCTGACCGCCGGCGCGCCCCTGGCACCGGGCCCCCAGCCCGACTTCGGCGCCGCCCTGGCCCTGTCAGGCCTGCTGCCGGCCGGCGCGGACCTGCTGCAGGTCTGGGCCCAGGACCAGTCCCGCGAGCTGGCGTTCATGCGCGAGTACTACCTGGCGGGCATCCGCAAGGAGACGGCGGCGCTGCCGCCGGAGCAGGCGGCCGCCTACGAGGCCTGGTTCACCGGCTACCTGGACATGATGCCCCGGCTGGGCTGCCCCGCCGCGGCGGCGGTCGATTTCGGCGAGGACGGGATCGGCCTGCTGGCGGTGCTGGAGGCGGCCGAGCCCGACGCCCTGGCCGAGGCCCTGACCACGCAGATGGACCTGTTGGGCAGCGCCGGCCTAGGCCTGGTCTTCGTGCCCCTGGAACCGGCGCAGGCGGGCGGCATCGCCGTGCAGCGGTGGCGCGTGGAGTTCGACGACGAGGCCCTTGCCGCCGGCCTGGGGGCGGGCGCATCCGGTGCCCTGGGCACCCAGCAGGCGACCCAGGTCTTGTTGGTCATGGGTGACCTGTTGCCGGAGGTGAGCCTGGCCACCGCCGGCGCGCGCACGGTGCTGGGCACCACCCCCGCGGGCGGGGACTTCGCCGGCCTGCTGGAGCGGGTGGCCGGCGGCGGCGGCAAGCCCGACC
>JACZKN010000281.1 GCA_014859985.1 Candidatus Krumholzibacteriia bacterium
CCTGGTCACCGACTGGGCCGCCCGGCTGTTCGCGGCCATCCACCGGGGCGACCGGGCCGCGTCCGGCTCGGCCCCGGTGACCGCGACCAGCAGGGCAGCCAGCTCGTCGGCCGGCCAGGGCGCAAAGCGCACCTTCTGGCAGCGGGACAGGATCGTCGGCAGCATGCCCTCGGTGCCGGTCGTCAGCATCATGATCACCGTCTGCGGCGGCGGCTCCTCCAGGGTTTTCAAGAGCGCGTTGGCCGCGGCGGGATTCAGGCGCTGCCCGTCGGTCACCACGGCCACCTTCCAGGCCCCCTGGTAGGCCCGCCGGCGCAGGAACTGGATCAGGGCCCGCACGGTCAGGGCGCCCGGGTGCTCGGGGTCGCCGATGCCCAGGTTGGCGCTGGCCGCCCAGGGCGAGGTGTGGAAGGGGTCGGCGATCTTCGCGGCGAACAGCGCGCGCACGTCGTCCTCGGTGACGGTGGCCGGGGCGGCGCCGATCCAGCGGATGTCCGGGTGCTGGAAGCTGAGGGCCTTGACGCAGCTCTCGCAGCGGACGGCCGGGGCGCAGGCCGCCGGGTCCACGCAGTTCAGGCGGCGGGCGAACTCCAGGGCCGTCGCCTCCCGCCCGGTCCCCTCGGCCCCCGCGAACAGCAGCGGCTGGCCCAGCTTGCCGGCCCCGCGCAGGCGCTCGAGGCGTTCCAGGACGGCGGCGCGGCCATGGAAGACGGTGGCGGTCAACGGTGCGCTCCCCGGTCCGGAGGTCGGCAAGGCGCTGGGACCCGGACCGGCGGGCCGGTCAGCGGGGCCGCAGCCAATCGGCCGGGTCAAGGGGGGTGCGGCCCTGCCGCACCTCGAAGTAGAGCTGGGACTCCTCGCCGGGCTCGGGCCGGCCCACCTCGGCCAGGACCTGGCCCCGGGCCGCCTCCGCGCCGGCCGTCACGAAGACCCGGGCCAGATGGGCGTAGAGGGTGTAGTAGCCCTCGCCGTGGTCAAGGATAACGCATCGGCCGAAACCGGGCAAATGGTCCGCGAACTCCACGGTGCCGCCGGCGACGGCGGCCACGGGGGTGCCGACGGGAGCGCCGATGTTCAAGCCGTTGTTGAGGGTCACGGTCTTGAAGCGCGGATGGACCGAGCGGCCGAAGCTGCGCAGCAGCGTGCCCTGGACCGGCCACTCCAGCCGGCCGGCGTTGGCCGCCAGGGAGCCCTCCACCTGGACCGGCGCGCGCTCGAGCCCGGGATCGGCCGCCCGCTGGGTCCGCTGCTGCTCCAGGTCCTCCAGGACGTAGCCCAGCTTCTGCTCGTTGAGGTTCAGGTCCATCAGCTTGTTCTTGAGGTCCTGGCGCTCGGTCTGCAGGTCGCGCAGGGCGGCGGTCTTCTCCGCGGCCAGGGCCTGCAGGTGGGCGGTCTGGGTCCCCACCTCGGCCCGGGTCTGCCAGATCTCCGCCAGGGCGGCGTCCAGCAGGCGCTGTTCCATGAACAGGCGGCGACCGTGGCGGCGGGTCTGCTCCACCAGCCCGGCCTCCACCCTGGCCACCATGCGGGCCAGCTTCATGCGCGCCATCAGTTCCGAGAGGCTGGCCGCCGTCAGCACCGTGCGCACCTCGTCCACGCGCCCGCGCATGTACAGGGCCCGCAGGTTGCGCCCCAGGGCGGCGCGACGGCCGGCGAACGCGACCCGGCTGGAGTCCAGGCGGGCGCCCAGGGTGTCGCCCTGGGCCAGCAGCTCGCGCTCGCGGCGGTCCATCTCCCCGAGCAGGCGGCTGGTGGCCACGATCTCCTCTTCGATCTCCGCCACGCTGCGGCGCACGTCCTGTTCCTGGCCCTCCAGCGAGCCCATGCGCGCCCGCTGGGCCGCGATCTGGTCGCGCAGGGCGCCGAGCTTGGTGGTGTTCTCGCGGATGCTCGAGGCCAACGGGTCGGCGGGCACATCCTGTTCGCGCGTGCCGCCGCCCAGCAGCACGCCCGGCAGCACGAGCAGGAGGCAGACCAGGGGAAGGGCGCGGCGCATCAGATCTCGCTCCGCAGGGTCAGGTACTTGCGCATCGCCGCCCAGCTGCCGACCAGGCCCAGCAGCATGCAGAAGACCACGAAGCCGCCGACCTGCGCGGGCGTGAAGAAGACGATCCCGCCCAGCTGGCCGTCCAGCAGGCGGCCCGCCACGAGGAGCACGCCCATGGCCAGGGCGCCCGCGAGCAGGCCCTGGATCATCCCCTCGCACAGGTAGGGCGTGCGGATGAAGGCGTTGGTGGCGCCGACCAGCTTCTGGATCTGGATGACGCGGGCGCTGGCGGCCATGGTCAGCTTCACCGTGTTGGAGATGACGAAGACCGCGGCCACGAAGACCACCAGGCCCACCAGCAGGCTGGCCATCTGGAAGCGGAAGGTCCAGGTCTCCAGGGCGTCGATCCACTCCTGGTGGAAGACGATCTCCTCCACCTCGGGCCAGACACCCACCTCGCGGGCCACGGCCTGCACCGCGTCCAGGTTGCGCGCCTCCGGCCGCAGGGTCAGGTGGTAGGACGGCGGCAGGGGGTTCTGGTCCAGCAGTTCCAGCAGTTCGGCGTCGTCGCCCAGGCTGGCCCGGAACTCGTGCAGGGCCGTCTCGGGACTGATGTAGGTGACCTGGGCCACCCCCGGGATCACCACCAGCTGCGGCTGCAGGGCCGCGACCCGGTCGTCAGGCAGGCCTTCGGCCAGGAAGACGCGCATGTCGATGCCGACGCGGGCCTGCTCCAGCATCCCGCCCAGGTTAAGGGTGACGAGGGTCAGCACCGCCAGCACCAGCAGGGCCGAACCCATGATCAGGATCGTGACACCGGTGGTCAGTTTCCGCCGGCGGAAGCCCGCGAACGACTCCCGCACCAGGTAGGCGGCCTGGGCGTTCCTAAGCATGGACGGGCTCCCGGGTTGCGGTCTCGCCGGGCCGGTACATGCGGTCGGCGAGGCTGGCGTTGCGGTCGACGGGCACGCGCCGCTTCACGTCCGAGGCGATGCGGCCGCCCTGGACGACGATGACCCGCTGGCCGAAGGTCTTGACGATCCCGTGGTCGTGGGTGCTGAAGACCACGCAGGTGCCGGCGTCGTTGATGCGGAACAGCAGGTCGATGATCTCCTGGGCCGTGACCGGGTCCAGGTTGCCGGTGGGCTCGTCCGCCAGCAGGATCTTGGGGCTGTTGACCATGGCCCGCGCGATGGCCACCCGCTGCTGTTCGCCGCCCGAGAGCTGGCGCGGCAGGCGGTGGCGCTTGTCCCACAGGCCGACGTTGGTCAGCACGCGCATGACGTTGCGCACGATCTGGTGGGAAGGCACGCCGACCACGAGCTGGGCGAAGGCCACGTTCTCGTAGACGTTGCGGTCCTCCAGCAGCCGGAAGTCCTGGAAGACGAAGCCGATCTCGCGCCGCAGGCGGGGGATGCGGCGCCGGCTCATCTTCGTGGCCAGCATGCCGCGGACGATCACCTGCCCCCTGGTGGGGAACGCGTCCATGGCGATCAGGCGCAGCACGCTGCTCTTGCCGGCGCCCGAGGGGCCGGTCAGGCAGAGGAACTCGCCGTTGGCGACCGTGAAGCTCACGTCCTTCAGCGCGGCCTGGTCCTTGTAGACCAGATCCACGTGGCGGAAGGCGATGATGCCGCGCTCCTCCAGGGGACCGGCGTTGAGGTCGTGTTCCCGGGCGCCCGGACTCGTGGTGCTCAAGGTGTCCTCCGGACCTGCGGCGGCCGGCCGGGCTCCGTGGGGGGACGCGGTCCCGGCCGGCCGGCATGGTGCGGGGCCGCCGTGGGC
>JACZKN010000282.1 GCA_014859985.1 Candidatus Krumholzibacteriia bacterium
GTCGCGGCGGCCAAGGGCGGCGTCGGCGCCGCGGGCCTGGCCGCGCGCACGGACGCCGACGGCGTGTTCGTCTTCACGGGGCTGGCGCCCGGGTCCTACGTGGTGCACCCGGGCTACCTGCCGCGGGACGGCGTCTGGTACACCGACGCCGCGACCGATGCGCTGCGGGAGGTCGTCGCCGACTCGACGGTCGACGCCGGCGACTATCCGGTGCTCTGGGAGATCGAGCCCCGGCTGCCCCCGGACGGGGCCGCGGTGGACCGCGGCCACCGCGACTTCTCGTGGTCGCCGGTGCCGGGGGCGGGCCTGTACTACCTGGCCCTGGACCGGGGCGAGCCGATCCCCCTGACGGGGACGGGCTGGTCCCTGGCCGCCGGCGACACCCTGGCGCCGGGGCCGCACGTCTGGACGGTCATCGCCGTGGGCGCGGCCGACGAGCCGGTCGGCACCTTCGGCGGCCAGGCCGAGTTCTGGGTGCGGGAGTAGGGGTCTAGCCGAAGACGATGTCCCGCGTGTCGCGCGCGATCATCAGCTCCTCGTTCGTGGGCACGATCATGATCTTCACCCGCGAGGCCGCCTTGGAGATGATGGCCTCGTCGTGGCGGGTCGCGTTCTTGAAGGTGTCGAGCACCGCGCCGATGGCGTCCAGGCCCTTGCACGCCCACTCGCGCACCAAAGAGGCGTGCTCGCCCACGCCGGCGGTGAAGATGATGGCGTCGACCCGGCCCAGGGCCACGGCGTAGGCCCCGATGTACTTGCGGATGTGGTAGCCGTAGACCTCGAGCGCCAGGCGCGCCCGGTCGTTGCCGCGGGCGTAGGCCTGCTCCACGTCCCGCAGGTCGCTGCTGATCCCGGAGATGCCCAGCAGGCCGCTCTCCTTGTTCAGCATCTTCTCCACGTCGGCCAGGCTCAGCTCCAGGCGCCGGTGCAGGTAGCCCACGATGGACGGGTCGATGTCGCCGCTGCGGGTGCCCATCATCAGGCCCTCCAGCGGCGTCAGGCCCATGCTCGTGTCGATGGAGCGCCCGCCCTTGACGGCCGCCACCGAGGCGCCGTTGCCCAGGTGGCAGGTGATGAAGTTCAGGTCCTTCACGTCGCGCTCGAGGATCTGCGACGCGCGCAGGGTGACGTAACGGTGGCTGGTGCCGTGGAAGCCGTAGCGGCGGATCTGGTAGTCGGTGTAGAGGTGGTAGGGGATGGCGTAGATGAAGGCCCGGTCGGGCATGGTCTGGTGGAAGGCCGTGTCGAAGACGCCGATCTGGGGCACGCCCGGCATCACCTTCATGGCCGCCTCGATGCCGGTGATGTTGGCCGGGTTGTGCAGGGGCGCCAGGGGGATGCATTCGGTGAGGGCGGCGATCACGTCGGCGTCGATCATCACCGAGCCCGAGTACTTCTCGCCCGCGTGCACCACCCGGTGGCCGACGGCCTTGACCTCGTCCATCGAGGCGATCACGCCGTGGTCACCGCTGGTGAGCGCGGCCAGCACCAGTTCGAAGGCGCGGGCGTGGTCGGCGATGGGCAGGGTCTCGCGGAACTCGTCGCGGCCCGGCGCCGTGCAGGTGTGGATGCCGTCCTGCAGGCCGATGCGCTCGACCAGCCCCTTGGCCAGCAGCCGCTCGTCGGTCATGTCCAGCAGCTGGTACTTCAGCGAGCTGCTGCCGCAGTTGATGACCAGCACGTTGCGCATCGGTGGTCGTCCTCTTCCTAGACGCTCTGCAGGGCGGTGATGGCCGCGACGTTGACGATGTCGTCCACGCTGCAGCCGCGGCTCAGGTCGTTCACGCCCTTGGCCATGCCCTGCAGCACCGGGCCCACGGCCTCGGCGCCGGCCAGGCGCTGCACCAGCTTGTAGCCGATGTTGCCCGCGTCCAGGTCCGGGAAGACCAGCACGTTGGCCCGGCCGGCGACCGCGCTGCCGGGGGCCTTGCTGGCGCCGATCTTCGGCACGATGGCCGCGTCCAGCTGCAGCGGGCCGTCCACCTGCAACTGCGGCGCCTTCTCGCGCACCAGGCGCGTGGCCTCGACCACCTTGTCCACGTCCGGGCCGGCGCCGCTGCCCATGGTCGAGAAACTGAGCATCGCGACCCGCGGCTCGAAGCCGCACAGGGCCCGGGCGGTGCCCGCGGTGGCGATGGCGATGTCCGCCAGCTGGGCCGCGTCCGGCTGGGGGTTGACGGCGCAGTCGCCGAACACCAGCATGCCGTTCTCGCCCAGCTCCCAGGCGGGGTTGACCATCACGAAGCAGCTGGAGACGATGCTCGTGCCCGGCTTCGTGCCCACGATCTGGAAGCCCGCGCGCAGCACGTTGCCGGTGCTGTTGACCGCGCCGGCGACCATGCCGTCGGCGGCGCCCGTGGCCACCATCATGGCGCCGAAGAAGAGGGGATCCTCCAGGGTGCGGGCGGCCTCCTGTTCATTCATCCCCTTGTGCTTGCGCTTCTGCACCAGGGCGCGCACGTACTCGGGGCGGTAGGTGGAGCGGGCCGGATCGACGATGCCGATCCCCGCCGGGGCGATGCCCAGGCCGCCGAGGCGGCCCGCGATCTCCGCCTGGTCGCCCAGCAGCACCACCTGCGCGAAGCCCTCGTCCCGGATGCGGCCGGCGGCCCGGAGCATGCGCTCGTCCCCGGCTTCCGGCAGCACGATGGTCTTGTGGAGTGCGGCGGCCTTCTGCCGCAGGCTGGCGGTGAAATCCATGGCTGGGTCCTCGCTTCTCCGCTTCCCGGCTTTCCGGGTGCCCGACACGGCGGGCGGGCGCCCGCGCAGGTCTCCAATGTGGTGGGGTGCCGGGTCCGCGTCAACGGGCAGTTGCCGAAAAAAAAACGGCCCCCCGCAGGGGGCCGTCGGGGCGGGACGGGGCTAATCGCCCTTCTCCAGCTCGGCCAGCTGCTGCAGGCGGCCGTCGCCGGCCTCGCGCATGGTCGCCAGCAGGTCCGCCAGGGTGAAGCTGGTCCAGAACTCCTCCATGCGGCGGCTCAGCAGGGTCCAGATGGAACGGGTCAGGCAGTCGTCGCTGCGGTCGCAGACCTCCGGTTCCAGGACGCAGTCCACCAGGGCGGTCTGGCTGTCCAGGGCGGTGATGATCTCCCAAAGGGAGATCTCCTTGGGGTCGCGGGCCAAGGTGTAGCCCCCCCGCACCCCCTTGCGGCTGGTCACCAGCTCGGCCCGGCGCAGGGAACCGATCACCTGTTCCAGGTACTTGCCGCTGATCTCCTGGGTCTGGCTGATGGCGCTGACGGGCACGGGCTCACCGCCGTAGGCGTCGGCCACCTGCAGGATCGCGCGCAGTCCGTAACGGACCTTCGTATTGACTCTCATGCCGTCCGGCCTCCCGCCGATCTCGTCCCGCCCCGGTCCCGACCGCCGGCGGGGATGGCGTCCCCTCCGCGGACGAAGTTAACACACCGGGAAATTCCCGGCAAATCACTTCCTGATCTCGTCGACCGGCTTGACCAGCAGCCCCGTCAGGTGCAGGGGCAGCGTCGTGGCCCGTTTGCGGTCGATGTCATGGTAGACGCGCCCCACCTGCTCCTGGGTCAGGCCCATGACGCCCGCGGCCTCGGCCGCGGGCACCTGGTGGTTCTTCGCCCACAGCAGCAGGTCCATCTCCGGGTAGGGCAGCACGAAGTAGAACTCGTCCTGGCCCTGCTCGAGGCTGTAGGTGTCGGTGGTGGGGGTGGAGCTGCAGATCGCGTCGGGCAGGCCCAGGTGCCGGGCCATGGCGTAGACCTGGGTCTTGTAGAGGTGGGCGATGGGCTTCACGTCGGCGGCGCCGTCGCCGTTCTTGACGAAGAAGCCCTGGTCGTACTCCAGCCGGTTGGGCGTGCCGATCACCGCGTAGTTCAGGCGGTCGGCGTGGTAGTAGTCCATGGTCTTGCGGATGCGCTGCTTGAAGTTGGTGGCCGCCACCAGTTCCAGGTAGGCCTGCAGCGGCAGCCGCTCGCTGCGCCGGTTGCCCTGCGGATCCTCCACCACCACGCGGTAGAAGTTCATGCGGTCGCTGTCCAGCAGGTCGGCCGGCAGCACGATCTTGCTCTTCCAGCCGGGACCGAACTCCGGCACCACCCGGCGCACGGCGGCGTCGTAGCGCTCGTAGCAGCCGATGGCGGCCAGGGTGGGCTGGATGTCCTCGACCGCGTGGTCGATGCCAAGGTGCTCGGCCAGCTGCCGGCCCAGGCGGACGCTGGCGCCGGAGGAGTCGCGCTCGGGCAGCAGCAAGCCGAAGACCTTCTTCGGCCCGAAGGCCCGCACCGCCAGGGCGGCGCTGCAGGAGCTGTCGATGCCCCCGGAAATGGCCACCACGGCGCCGCGCCGCATCAGCCGCTTGACGACGGCCTCCCGCAGGGCCGTGCAGATCTCCTCGGCTTCCTTCTCCAGGTCGATGGTCAAGACGTCGCGGCTGAACATCCGGGCATGCCTCCGGTGCTGGTGGGTGGCGGCGCGGGACCGGCGCCCGCCGACTACCGGCGCGCCCGTGTCCGCATCGGCCCATAGGGTAAGTCCCTGCGGGGGATTCGTCCACGGCCGATCGCCCCGGCCGGGCGCCGGCCGGCCGCTGGACAAAGCCGCCGGTCGTTCCTATCCTTCGGCGAATTTCACCTGATCCCGAAAGACGAGGTCCGCCGATGACGCCCCAGGAACGACGGGAATTCATCCGCACCCTGCCCCTGGCCGAGCTCCACCGCCACTTCGACGGCTCGATCCGCCCGGAGACCCTCTGGGAGCTCTCGGAAAAGTACTACAGCGCGGTGCCGGGCCTGGACTACGAGCAGTTCCGCCACTACCTGCAGTGGGACGACAGCCTGGACAACACCCTGCTGGACTACCTGGAC
The DNA here is from genome assembly GCA_014859985.1 of Candidatus Krumholzibacteriia bacterium. Taxonomy (GTDB): domain Bacteria; phylum Krumholzibacteriota; class Krumholzibacteriia; order LZORAL124-64-63; family LZORAL124-64-63; genus JACZKN01. The sequence goes on from JACZKN010000282.1 coordinate 4,836, forward strand.
AAGTTCCACGTGCCCCTGCAGTACACCCAGTTCTACGACAACATCATGCGCATCGCCTACGAGCTGGCCGAGGATGCCTACGCCGACGGGGTCCGGCTGCTGGAACTGCGCATCAACCCCCTGATCCACCGCCGGGCCGGCCTGAGCACGCGCCAGGTGATCCACGCCACCCGCAAGGGCCTGGGCCGCTTCGGCGCGCAGCACCCGGACTTCCGGGCCGGCATCATCGTCATCGCCATGCGCAGCCACGGCGGCAACATGGCGCGCATCCTGCTGCGCGAGGTGATCGGCGAGAAGGAGGAGTTCCACGACGGCGTGGGCGTGATCGGCTTCGACATCGCCGGGCCCGAGTCGCCCTTCCCGCCGATCCTCTTCCGCGACGCCTACGCCCTGGCCGGCACCATGGGCCTGAAGAAGACCGCCCACGCCGGCGAGAGCGAGGGACCCGAGCGCATCTGGGAGGCCCTGGAATACCTCGGGCCCCAGCGCATCGGCCACGGCACCAGCGCCGGCCGCGACCCCGAACTGATGCGGCGCTTGGCCCGGGACGGGATCTACCTGGAGGTCTGCCTCTCCTCGAACGTCCAGACCGGCGCGGTGGCCGACCTGAAGGACCACCCCCTGCCTCGCTTCCTGGAGGCGGGGATCAAGGTCGCCCTGTGCACCGACAACCCCACCGTCAGCAGCACCACCCTGTCGCGGGAGTACGAGCTGGCCATGGAGCTGTTCGGGTTCTCGGAGCGGGACATCGTCGAACTGGCGCGGATGTCCGGCCAGGGCACCTTCCTGGCCGCGGGCTGCCACTGCGCCTACCCGGACCGGGCCTGACCAGGGTGGCGCTTGCGTCGCCCGCCGGCGTTGTATAGTCTGCCCCTGGAATCGGGGCCACGGCAGGACGGAACCAGGGGGCGGGCAATGAAGCGGCTGCGACGCATCGCGATCCTCACCGGCGGGGGTGACGTCCCCGGCCTCAACTCGGCCATCCGCCAGGTGGTCCTGCGGGCCCTGAAGGAGGGGATCGAGATCTACGGCTTCCGCCGCGGCTGGGGCGGCCTGGCCAACTACCGCCCCGACGGCGACCCCGAGCACAACGCCGGGTGCGTCGTGCCCTTGACCTGGAACATGGTGCGCACCATCGACCGCTCCGGCGGCACCTTCCTGCACACCTCCCGCACCAACCCGGCCAAGGTCCGCGAGGCCGACATGCCCCCGCATCTGAAGGTCGAGGGGATGACCTACCCCGCCGACATCACCGGGACCATCGTCGCCAACCTCGAGCACCTGGGCATCGAGGCCCTGATCCCCATCGGCGGCGACGACACCCTCAGCTACGCGGCGCGCCTGCACCTGGCCGGCTACCCCCAGATCGCCATCCCCAAGACCATGGACAACGACGTCTTCGGCACCGACTACTGCATCGGGTTCGGCACCGCCATCACCCGCTCGGTGGCCATGATCAACGACCTGCGCACGCCCATCGGCAGCCACGAGCGCATCGGCGTCATCGAACTCTTCGGCCGCAACAGCGGCGAGACCTCCCTGGTGGCCAGCTACCTGGCCAACGTGGACCGCGCCATCATCAGCGAAGTGCCCTTCGACGTGGAGAAGCTGGCGGGGATGATCCTCCGCGACCAGGCGGCGAACCCCAGCCACTACGCCATCCTGACCATCAGCGAGGGCGCGGTTCCCCTGGGCGGCGAGGTGATCCAGGGCGGCGAGGCGGACGCCTACGGCCACCGCAAGCTGGGCGGCGTGGGCGAGTGGACCGCCGAGCGCATCAAGCAGCTCACCGGCCAGGAGATCACCTACCAGCAGATCGGCTACATGATGCGCTGCGGCCCGCCGGACGCCCTGGACCGCATGGTGGCCATGAACTTCGGCAACCTCGCGATGGACCTGCTGCTCGAGGGCGCCAGCGGCCTGATGACCGCCCTGCAGGACGGCAAGTACACCACCGCGGACCTGGCGGCCGTGATCCAGGGCGTCAAGCGGGTGGACGTCGACCGCTACTACGAGAAGGACGAATACCGGCCCATGGTCCGCCGCGTGCGGGGCACGCCGATGTTCCTGACCTGATCCGGCCCCAGCCCCGGCGGTGCCCGTGACGCGGACCCGGCTCATCCGACTCGTCCTGGCGGCGGCCGTGCTGGCGGTCGCGGCCTGGCTCCTGCGCGGCTACACCACCGACGACACGTGGATCCACCTGCGCTTCGCGTCCAACCTGATCGAACGCGGCGAGTTCGCCTTCAATCCCGGCCACGACACCTACGGCGCCTCCAGCCCCCTGTGGATCTTCGTGCTGGCGGGGCTGCTGCAGCTGGGCCTGGCCCCGGCTGCGGCGGCCTGGACGGCCGGCGCCCTGTCCGGCCTGCTGGTGCTGCTGCTGGCGGACGCGGTGATCAGCCGCATGACCTTCCGGCCCGCGTGGCGCGGGCTGGTGCTGCTGGCGATCGTCGCCGACGCCTGGTTCCTGCGCTGGACCTTTTCCGGCATGGAGACGCCCTTGGCCACCGCGGCCCTGCTGGTGCTGCTGTGGCCCCTGGTCTCGGCCCGGGACGTGGGCTGGGGGGTGACCCGCGAACCCATGTGGCAGCGCTACCTGGCCTGGGGGGCGGCGGCGGGCCTGGCCGGGCTCGTGCGGCCGGAATTCCTGCTCATGGCCCCGGCGGCCCTGCCCTGGCTATTGTGGTTCGAGTACCACCGTGCCAACGCCATCGGCGGGCGCAGCGCCCGCTGGCGGGCCCGGCCCCAGGGGCCGCTGCTGGCGGCGGCGGTGGGCTGGCTGGCGGTCGCGGGACCGTGGCTGGTGTTCGCGCGGCTGACCTTCGGGCACCTGACCCCGGGCACGGCCACCGCCAAGAGCGGCGGCCTGAGCCTGGACCCCCAGGTGGTCCTGCCGGGGCTGCTGCAGGCCGTGCGGCAACTCGGGGCCACCCAGGCGGCCCTGTGGCTGACCCTGGCCGCGTTGATCGGGTACGTGCTGGTGCGCAACTACCGCTTCGAGCGGGCGGGCTCGGCCGACGGCTGGTGGCCCGGCGACGACGAAGACGAAGACGACGACGCGCCCGAGCCGCCGGCGCCGGGGGCCGGACCCTGGTCGGTATGGGGGCCGGTGGCGCTGGTGGGCATCGCCGTCACCTGGACGGGGATCCTCGCCGGAGGCTACGCCGTCAAGCAGGTATGGATCATCTCGCGCTACCTCAGCCCCCTGGTGCCGGTGCAGGTGCTGGCCCTTGCGGTCACCGCCGAATGGCTGGTGCTGGGGCTGAACCGCGGCGGGTCGGCCCGCCGGGTGCGGCGGGGCGTGCTCTACGGCGGCATCGCCGCCCACCTGGCCCTGAACGCGTGGCTGTTGGGGGCCTGGGTCGTGCCCCACGCCCGCGCCTTCCCCGAGGGTCTGCGCACCTGCTACCTGGGCATGGGCGGGTGGCTGCGGGAGAACACGCCGCCCGGCACGGTGGTGGCCGCCCTGGACATCGGCGCCGTGGGCTGGGCCAGCGAGCGGCGCGTGCTGGACCTGATGGGGCTGGTCAGCCCGGAGATCCGCGACCTGGGCCGGACGCTGGGCTTCGCCGAGATGATCGAGAGCGGCGCCTGGCTGGGCGCCCCGGGTCCGGACCGGCCCCGCTGGCTGGTGGACCGGGCCGCCGAGGGTGCGCGCTTCGACGGCCGGGTGATCGGGGGCGTGCGCTTCGAGCTGGTGGAGACCTGCGTGATCCGCGGGGTCGGCCTGCGCGAGCCCCAGCCCTGGACCGTCGCCCTCTACCGCCTGATCTCCACCGAGAACTGAGTCAGGTCCTCGGCCGGGGGGTGGTCCAGGGCGGTCAGCCGCTTGACCACCACCAGGCTCACGTCGTCGCCGAAGGGGAGCCCGTCCCCGAAGCGGCGCACGCGCTCGATGATCTCCGCGGCGATGCCCTCGGCGTCGCGGTCCATGGCCGCGGTCACCGCCTGCACGATGCCCTCGCGGCCGAACTCCTCCGGCCCGTACCGGTCGCCGGCGGGCGTCCGCTCCGTCACGCCGTCGGTGAACAGCACCAGCACCTCGCCGGGCCGCAGGGTCAGGTAGCCGCGGCGGTAGACCGCGTCCGGCAGCGGGCCCAGCACCGGGCCGCAGGTCTTCAGCTCGAAGACCTCGCCGCCGGGGGTGATCAAGAGGGGCGGGCAGTGGCCGCCGTTGACGTAGGCGAAATTGCCCGACTCCTCGAGTTCGCCGTAGAACAGCGAGATGAAGCGGCTGGACAACCCGCTGCGGTGGATCACGTTGTTCAGCTGGCTGACCGTGGCGGTGATCTTGCGGTTCTCGGCCTGGCCCATGCGCAGGCCGGTGACCACGTCGCGGGCCTGCAGGGCCGCCGGCAGGCCGTGGCCGCTGGCGTCCGCCAGCATGATGCCCAGCACGCCGGCCTCGACCCACTGCATGTCGTAGACGTCGCCGCCGACCTCGTCGGCCGGCAGGCTGACGGCGGCCAGGTCGAATCCCGGCACCTCGGGCAGGCGCCGCGGCAGCAGCGACTGCTGGATGGCCTTGGCCTGCCGCATCTGGGAGGCGAGGGCCTCCTCCCGCAGCTTCAGGTCCACCGCGGCGCGGATCGTCCCCAACAGCACCAGCAGGTCGTCAGCGCTGCCGTGGTGGCGGATGCCCAGGCTCAGGATGTAGGCCGGGTCGCGACCCACGAGGATCGCCGCGCTGTCGGTGTCGCTGAACTGCAGTTCGACGTCCGCGTCCCAGCCGGGGGTCTCGGGCGAGACGACCCAGACCCGGCGCCGCTCGATGTCGCGCACCACCTGGTAGTCGCGGCCCACGGTCTTGCCGGCGATCGCCTGGCCGTGTTCGCCCAGGCTCTCGATCAGCAGGTAGTCCCGCGGGCGCTCGCGGTAGAGGCGGCCGCTGACCACGCCGAAACCGGCCATGTCCGGGCCCTCCACCAGGGCGTGCAGGACGTCCGAAAGGGCCTTCTCGTCGCCGGCGGAATGGTCGATCTTCTCGAGCAGGGCCTCGACGGTGCGGTAGAGCTTCTTCTGCACGCTGCCTCCGGGCGCGGCCGCCGCGGGCGGCCGGGTAACTGGTCCGGGAACGACGCGGGCAAGGTAACACATGGGGCGCCCGTCCTCCAGCGGGGAACCCGCGCCGCCGGTCCGGCGTACCGGGCGGCGCACTGGACGTTGCGGGTTCCCGGTCCTATCGTCTGGGGACGCGCCCGCGCCCGCAGCACCGGATCGACGAAAGGACCGCCCGTGGACGACACCTCCCGCATCGACGGCATGAGGGACACCTACCGCGCCATGCGCGCCGAGATCGCCAAGGTCATCGTGGGCCAGGAGCAGGTGGTCGAGGAGATGATGATCGCCCTCTTCGGCGGCGGCCACGTGCTGCTGGAGGGCGTGCCGGGCCTGGCCAAGACCCTGCTGATCAGCAGCCTGTCCAGGGTCATGGACCTGAGCTTCAACCGCATCCAGTTCACGCCGGACCTGATGCCCAGCGACATCACCGGCAGCGAGATCCTCGAGGAGGACAAGGGCACCGGCCAGCGGAAGTTCAAGTTCGTGCGCGGCCCGGTCTTCGCCAACGTCATCCTCGCCGACGAGATCAACCGCACGCCGCCCAAGACCCAGGCCGCCCTGCTGCAGGCCATGCAGGAGCGCCAGGTCACCGCCGGCGGCCGCACCATGGACCTGGAGCGCCCCTTCTTCGTGTTGGCCACCCAGAACCCCATCGAGCAGGAGGGCACCTATCCCCTGCCGGAGGCCCAGCTGGACCGCTTCATGTTCAACGTGCTGATCGACTACCCCAGCTTCGCGGACGAGGTACGCATCGTCGAGAGCACCACCGGCGCGGCGGACACGGCCCTCGCGCGCGTGCTGTCCGGCCCGGACGTGCTGGCCTTCCAGGATCTCGTGCGCCAGGTGCCGGTCGCGGCGAACGTCACCGAACTGGCGGTCCGGCTGGTGCGCGCCACCCGCGTGGGCACCGGCGAGGAGAGCAAAGCCGCCGCCGAGTACCTGGCCTGGGGCGCCGGGCCCCGCGCGGCCCAGGACCTCGTGCGCGGCGCCAAGACCCGCGCCCTGCTGGACGGCCGGCCCACGCCGGACCCGGAGGACGTCCGGCGCCTGGCCCATCCCGTGCTGCGCCACCGCCTGGTGGCCAACTTCCACGCCGAGGCCGAGAGCGTGGCCAAGGACCGGATCGTGTCGCTGATCCTGGACGAGGTCGCCCGTTGAGCGCTCCCTTGCTGACGCCCGACCTGATCGGCAAGCTGGGGCGCCTGGACCTGGTGGCCCGGCTGGTGGTGGAGGGCTTCCTGACCGGTCTGCACAAGAGCCCCTTCCACGGCTTCAGCAGCGAGTTCGCCGAGTACCGCCAGTACATCGCAGGCGAGCCGGTGAACAACCTCGACTGGCGCGTCTACGCCAAGACCGACCGCCACTACCTGAAGGTCTTCACCGAGGAGACCAACCTGCGCGCCACCCTGCTGGTGGACTGCTCGGCCAGCATGGACTACACGGGCGATCCGGCCCGCCCGGCCAAGAAGGCCTACGCGGCCTACCTGGCCGCGGCGCTCACCTACCTGCTGCTGCGGCAGAACGACGCCGTCGGCCTGGTCACCTTCGACGAGGCTCCCTTGGCCATGGTGCCGGCCCGCTCGATGCGGCGGCAGCTCTTCCAGGTGCTCAAGGTCCTGGACGACCTGCCCCGCGGCACCGGCACAAGACTGGGGCCGGTGCTGCACCGGGTGGCCGAGCGCCTGCAGCGCCGCGGGCTGGTGCTGGTGCTGAGCGACCTGATGGACGATCCGCAGGCGATCCTGGGCGGGCTGAAGCACTTCCGGCACATGGGCCACGAGGTGGTGGTATTCCAGATCCTGGACCCGCGGGAACTGGACCTGGACTTCGCCGGCGAGGTGGAGTTCGAGGCCCTCGAGCAGCCCGGCCGCCGGGTGCGCCTGGAGCCGGCCCACGTGCGAGGGGAGTACCGCGGGCGCCTGGACGCCTGGCGCGGCGAGCTGCGCCGCGAGTGCCGCCGCCAGCTGGTGGACCTGGTGGAGATCACCACCGACGCGCCCTTCGAGCGGGGGCTCGGGGCCTACCTGCGCAAGCGGCGGCGGATGTACTGATGCCCGTCTTCTTCGGCAATCCCGGCCTGCTCCTGGGCGCCTTCGCCGCCGCGTTGCCGGTGATCATCCACTTCCTGAGCCGCCGGCGCGTGCGGCGCCTGGCCTTCAGCGACCTGCGCTTCCTGGACGAGGTGCAGGCGCACCAGGCCCGCAGCCTGGGCGTGCGGCGCTGGCTGCTGCTGCTCTTGCGGGTGCTGGCGGTGCTGCTGGTGGCCCTGGCGGCGGCCGCACCCCGCTGGGGCGGCCTGGCGGCCACGGGCACGCGCTCGGTGCTGCTGGTGGTGGACACCAGCGCCAGCATGGGCACCCAGACCGGCCAGGGCACCCGCCTGGACGAGGCGGTGGCCGACTGCCGGCGCCTGCTGGCGGCCCTGCCGCCGGGGGCGGAGGTGCAGGTGATCACCGCCGGTGCCCGCACCGAGGCGCTCTTTGCCCAATGGCTGCCCGCCGGGGCCGGCGCCGCGCGGGGGCTGGACGCCCTGCAGGTCACCGACGGCACCCTGGACCTGGCGGCGGCCCTGCGCCTGGCGGCACGCCAGGCTGCCCGCGCCCCGGGCGCCGCGGTGGACGTGATCGTGGTGGGCGACCTGCAGGTCCTGCCGCCGGATCCCCAGCTGGCGGAGGCGGCCCGGGTCCTGCGGGACGCGGCGGAGGTGCGGCTGATCCTGCGCCGCATCGGCACGACGGTCGCCCAGGGCGGGGTGCTGGAGGTGCGGTTGCCGGGCCGGGCCGTCCTGGCGGGGGAGACCGTGACCGTGGAGGCCCGCGTGCTGCCGGCCCGGGCCGACCAGGTCTTCACCCTGGTCCTGGGGGACCGCCCGGTGGCCGAGGCCGTCGCCCCCGGTCCGGCGGGCACGGAGCAGGTGGTGCGCTTCCCCCTGGCGGTGCCCGGTCCCGGCCTGCACGTGGGGTCGGTGCGCAAGGAGAGCGACGCCCTGCCCGCCGACGACGAACGTTTCTTCGTGCTGGCGGTGCCGGCGGCGATCCCCGTGCTGCTGGGCCACGGCGCCGACCGCAGCGTCGACGGTGCCATGGGCCGGGGGGCCTGGCGGGTCCTGGCCGAAGCCTTGGCTCCGGGCGGGGACGGCTCCCTGTTCCGCATCACCGCCCTGCCCGCGGACCAGCTCACCGGCGGGGCCATGGCCGATGCCGGGCTGACGGTGCTCGTGGATCCGGACCCGGTGGGCCGCCAGGTCCTGGCCGGGCTGAGGGACGGCCTGCAGGGCGGCGGCGCGCTGCTGCTGGCCGCGGGCGACCCGGCGGGCGCGGACTACCTGGCCGGGACCCTGCTGCCGCTGTTGGGGCTGGAGGGCCCCGTGGCGTACGCCAACACCGGACCGGCCGGCGGGCAACGGGCCCGGGTCCTGGACCGGGGGCACCCCGTGTTCGCCGGGCTGCCGCCGGACGCCCTGGCCACCCTGGAGGACGTCACGTGGCGGCGCTGGTTCGCGTTGCCGGCGGGCGGGGCGGCGGTCCCCCTGGCCCTGGCCGGGGACGACGCCCTGCTGGTGACCGGCGAGGCGGGCCGGGGGCGTTGGGCCCTGCTGCCGTTTCACCTGCGGCCCGAGGCCAGCGACCTGCCGGGCAGCCCCATGGCCCTGCCCCTGCTGCGGCGCCTGTGCACCTGGCTGGCCCGGCCGGCGGAGCTGGCCGCGGCGGCCAACCTCGTGGTGGGCGACGAGCTGAGCCTGCGCCCCCTGACGCCCCGGGGCGGAGCCACGCTCGACGATCCGGCGGCCCTGCGCGTGCAGGGGCCCGAGCCCGGGCTGGACCGGCAGGCCGCCCTGCAG
>JACZKN010000283.1 GCA_014859985.1 Candidatus Krumholzibacteriia bacterium
ACCACGCCCTCGCGCCGCGAGACCTGCACGCCGATGCGCCGGGCCCGGGGCGAGCGCCGCACCCGGTAGCGCACCGGCCGGCCCAGCAGGAGCGCCGTCTCGAGTGGGCCGGTCACGCCGCCGCGGCCTTCTTCCGGTCGATCCGGCGCGTCACCGCGATGAACACCAGCAGCGCCGCCAACGAGATCAGGCCCACGCCGGAGTAGGCGTACCACAGGTAGTGGGCCTGGGCGTAGACCTCGGGCATGGGCGCCTGGCCCGCGAGGGCGGCCGCGTGCTGCACCTGCACCTCGTCCGGCAGGGTCGTCGGCTCGGGGCAGTACCGGCTCAGCAGGAAGCCCGAGAGGACGAAGCCGAAGATCCAGGCGAAGAAGGTGTTCATGTGGGCGAAGCCCAGGAACGTGCCTTCCTTGCCCTTGGGCGCCTGCTTGGAGGCGAATTCCAGCCACTTGGGGCTGAGGAAGCACTCGGCCAGGCCCTGGATGGCGATGCCGATGACCATCATGAAAGTGATGGGGTGCACCGACAGGCCCAGGATCTGGACGTTGCCGTCGAACCAGGCGGAGGAGGCCATGGCGAAGGCCGAGACCGGGATCATGCACATGGCCACCAGGATCGCGTTCTCCGGCCGCCACTTGTGGATCATCTGGGTGATCATCACCACGAAGATCACCACCACCAGCGGGTTGATGTTGGCGTACCACTCGGGCTTGTAGGTCTCGCCGGCCATGCGCAGCACGTAGTCGGGCATCGAGGCGTAGAGCTGGCCCTGGATGGCCCAGAAGCCGGCGGTGATGAGGATCAGGGCGAAGAAGCGGCCGTTGCTCATGGCCAGCCACATGCCCTGCAGGGTCTCGCGGAACGAGCGGATGTGCGCCGCCCCGCCCTCCTTGTCCGGCCGGAAGAACAGGGCGACGATGACCAGGGCGAGCAGCGAGGCCGCCGCCGAGAAGAACGGCACCGTCTCGACGCCCATCTGGATGCGCATGGGCGCCACGATGGTCTTGCCGGTGAACGAGCCGATGTTCACCACCATGTAGAAGATGCTGAAGGCCCGCGCCCGGTTGGTGTCGTCGGACGACTTGCTCACCGTGCCGGTGATCACCGGCTTGACGAAGGCCCCGCCCAGCACGATGAGCGCCAGGCCCACGATCACCGGCGGCAGGGTGGAGAACACGCCCAGCGTGGCGTAGCCGAGGGTCAGCAGGGCGAAGGCCAGCATCAGCGCGCCCCGGAAGCCCATGCGGTCGGCCACCGCGCCGGTGAAGAACGGCACCAGGTAGATCCAGCCGCCGAACATGCCGGCGGTGACGCCCGCCTGCACGTCGTCCAGGCCGACGACGCGGATCAGGTAGGTGCGCAGGGCGATGAAGGTGCCGTAGTAGGCGGCGCGCTCGCACAGCTCGGCGGCGTTGCCGGTCCAGAACATGCGGGGGAAGCGCCAGGTCAGGCCGCTCTGGGTCATGGGGACGTCTCCCGGGCTTGGATGGGTGTCGGGCCGGCGATGGTCCGGGGCATTGTAGCGGCCCCGGGGGCGGGTGTCAGGGGAATTCGGTGGCCGGCGGTACTCGACAAGACCGTCTCGTCTGCTACGCTCCTCAGGATCGCCGGCGCATCCGGCACCGCCGGCCACGATCCTGCCACGCGCCACCGGCGCCCGAACGGGAATGTGCTGCTCTTGACGGAAACACGTGCCCACCGCCCGACCCTGGCCCTGGTGTTCATCGTCGCGGTGATCGCCCGGAGCCCGGCCCTGCGGTCCTGGTGGTGCCTCGACGACTGGGGGCAGCTGGCCGGCGCGGCCGGCCTCGCCGCCGGCGGCAACGCCCGCTGGGTGAGCCAGCACCTCTACTGGGACCTGACCTGGCCGCTGTTCGGTCTGGACGCCCTCGCCCATGCCTGGCTGCGCCTGTTCCTGCACGGGACGGCGGCGCTGACCGTCGCCCGCATCGGCGAGCGTTGCGGGCTGCCCCGGCGCTCGGTGCTGCTGGCCGGCCTGCTGTTCGGCGCCGGGCCGATCGCCTTCACGCCGGTCCATTGGGCGTCGGGGATCCAGGAGCTGCTGGGGACCCTGTTCGCGCTCCTGGCGGTCGAGCGCTGGTTGGCCGGCGGACGGCGCGGCCTGCTGGCGGCGGCGATCTGCGGGCTCCTGGGGATCTTCAGCAAGGAATCCGCCTTCGGCTTGCCCGGCTTCCTGGCCCTGCTGATCGTGGCCGGAAGGCCCCCCGGGGGGCCCTCGCCCCGCACCGGCTGGGCGGTGGTCGCGGTCCTGGCGGCAGCTGCCCTTGGCGAAGGTCTTCTCGTCCTGGGCCATTTCGCCCGGGGCGCCGGCGAGGCCTACGCCACCGGCGGCTTGCGCACGGTACTCGGCAACCTGGCGAAGTTCGGGTGGTGGCTGGCGACGCCCCTGCCCGTATTCACGAGCCGGATCACCTGGACCGTCATCGCCGGCGGGGCTGCGGTCTGGCTCGCGTGGGCGCTGGTGGCCGCCGGACGCTGGCGGCGTGGCGACCGCCTGCCGGCCCTGGCCTTGGCCGCGGCATTGTTGTCGTTGGCCGCGGCGCTGCCGCTGGTCCGGCAGACCCATCCCTACCTGGGCTACAC
>JACZKN010000284.1 GCA_014859985.1 Candidatus Krumholzibacteriia bacterium
CGGTCGAGGACGTGCTGGCGGAGCGGCTGTTCCCGTCGCTGGTCCGGCTGCCTGGGCGATGGCAGACGTACTACGAACGCGGGGTCGCGACGCGGGGGGCCCGCAACCGGGTCGAGCGGCGGCGGCGCTACGCGGCCTGAATCGGCCAGACAGAGCCTCTCCAAAGCCGCCCTGATCGCATCGGACACAATCTCGGTGGCACAACTCAGCTGCCGCCGCCCGGAGTCGCGCGGCTGAACAGGAACAGCGTCCTGACCGGCTGCACCCGGCCGGCGACCTCCAGCAGCGGATACGCCAGGAAGTTGATCGGCCCCGCGGCGGGACCGGGGTCCAGGACCAGGTCGCGGCCGCGGGTGAACTCGAAGCGGTTGGCCGGGTGGTGGCCGAAGTAGTACATGGAGAGCGCGCTGAATTTGTCGGCCTCGCTGATGTCCACGGGCCACCATTTGCCCTCGGCGTAGAACTCGGCCCAGCAGTGGTAGCCGTCGGTCCCGCCGTCGTCCCGCTCGGAGGGGATCGCGGCGCCGATGGCGAACCGCGCGGGGATGCCGAGGGCGCGCGCCAGCCCGATGAAGTAGCTGTGGTAGTCGGTGCAGTTGCCGTAGAGGGCGTTGCAGGCGTACACGGCATCGCCCTGGCCCCAGCCCTCGCCGAACTTCATGTAGCGCATCTGGTCCATCACGTGGTCGTACAGGGCCCGGGCCCGCATCAGGTCGCCCTGCCGGCCGGCGGCCGCCTGCTCGGCGACGGCCCTGATCGTCGCGTCCGCGGGCACCAGGGCCTCGGGCTGCAGGTACCGCCGCGCCTCGTCCGGATCGCCGGCATAGGCCCCTTTCTCGCGGCGCTCGACCGCGTAGACGATCTCCAGCGGTTTGCCGCCGTCCGTGGGCGTCAACTCCAGGTAGAGCAACCGGTTGCCGTAGGCGGGGTCGGTCAGGACCCGGTGCTCGCCGGGCAGGCTCATCGACGTCACCGTCACGGTCTGAAACGCGTCCGATCCGGCCAGCGGGAGCCAGCAGCGCGCGTCGGCGGCGAGCTCCGGCAGCGTCGCCTGGTAGCGGAACTCGAAGACGTCCGTGCCGCCCAGGACGCCCAGCAGCTCACGCGAGGCCTCGTCCACCGGGGCGCGTACCCAGTGCTTGTCCTGGTCCTGCTGCCAGAGGTAGTACGGCCGGCCGTTGAGCTTGTGGACCGTCGTCTCGGTCACGGTCATGGCGCCGGGATCGCCCTCGAGGAAGAAGTCGATGTCGTAGAACTCGCCGTCGCTGCTGACCATGTCCACGCAGGCGAAGTGGCGGCGCGGCCCCAGGGAGGCGAGGTATTCCACGTGGACCCGCACGAGGTTGAGCTTCAGCTCCCCGTCCCCGAACGGCACGGTGAGGTACCCGCCGCCTTGCGCGGTCTCGGCGGCGATGTGGGCCTCGATGCCGGCCTTGATGTCGCCGGTCACGATGGGCGGGGCGGCGGCCGCCGGCGGCGGCACGAGGCCGAGCAGGAGCGCAGCGAGGGCGCCCACCGCCGTGTCTCGACCGGTCCGGAACGTGAAGACCAGCATGTCCGACTCCTTGCGCGGGCCGCGGGGGCCCCGGCTGCGCGGGACGGCGGCGGCCCTGCCGCCGCCGCCCCGCGGTTCGTTGTCGACCGGGCGGGGGCTAGTGCGCGGGGTGGTCCTTGGGTCTGCCCGCGGTACCCGCGTCCGCCGGGACGTCCGCCAGCACCACCGCGTCGACGACGTGGATGACGCCGTTGGCGGCCATGACGTCGGCCTTGACCACCATGGCACCGCCCACCGTCACGTTGCCCTGCTCGACCTTGATGTTCACGTCCTGGCCGCTGACGGTGGCGGCCTTCATGGTCTTGACGTCGGCGGCCATGATCCTGCCCGGCAGGACGTGGCAGGCCAGCAGCCCGGCGAGCTTCTCCTTGTTCTCCGGCTTGAGCAGGTTCTCCAGCGTGCCGGCCGGCAGCTTGGCGAAGGCCTCGTCGGTGGGGGCGAAGACCGTGAACGGCCCCTCGCCCTGGAGCTTCGCGGTCAGGCCGGCCGCCTCGATGGCGGCGACGAGGGTCTTGAAGCTGCCGGCCGCGGTCGCCACCGCGACGATGTCGCCCGCCTTGACCGGGCGCTCGGACAGCTGCGGATGCTCGGCCTGCTTCGGGTGTTCCTGGGCGAAGGCCGCCGGGAGCGCCGGAACCGTGGCCAACAGGGAGGCAAGCGCAATGACACCGAGGGTTTTCATATGGTCCTCCAAGGGAGAGTAGGATCTGCACGGGGGATATTGTCCGGACGGTCCATAGGCCGATCCGCGGCAATCTGCGGCCGCCAGGGGCTCGCCCGTCAGACTAGCCGCGCCAGGCGGGATCCGCCACGGCACGGCGCGCCCGGCCCCGCGGCGGGGAACGGCGGGCAACCCTGGCCGCCCGTCCTGCCGGATGCTAGATTCCGCCCGTTCCCGCCGCTCCGCCGACCCGTCCTATCTGCCGGAGGATCCCGTGAATCCGTACCTGCTCGCGCTCCTGACCGCGGTCGCCTGGGGCCTGGGCGGCTACTTCGAGAAGAAGGGCCTGCACCTGGGCAACCTGCCCCCGCAGCTGGGCATCACCATCCGCACCGCCGTGGCGCTGGTGGTGCTGGGCGCCGTCAGCGCGCCCCACTGGAAGGAGGCGGCCCACGCCGGTCCCCGTGCCCTCTTGTACCTGGTGGTCGGCGGCGGCCTGGTGGCGGGATCCCTGGGCATGCTCTGCTTCTACGCCGCGCTCAAGGGAGCGCCCCTGTCCCGGGTCATGCCGATCGCCTTCACCGCGCCCCTGTTCGGGACGATCCTGGCCCTGACCTTCGGCGGTGAGCCGCTGACCCTCAAGACGCTGCTGGGCATGCTGCTGACCGTGGGCGGGATCGTGCTGCTGACGATCGGCTGAACGCAGGGCGGGGCGCCTGCCGGGGCGCCCCGCCGCTGTTCCTGAGGGCCCGGGCTATTCCCCGGCGACGAGCCCGTCGGTCCTCTCGTACCCGCCCTCGATGATGCACTTGACCCGGAAGCTGAGGGACATGATGCCGACGGCCAGGCGCTCGTTGCGGACCACGACGGTCTCGGGGACCTTCAGGTCCGTGGGCGCGAAGTTGAAGATGCCGACGATGCCCGCCCGGACCAGGCGGTCCGTCACCGCCTGGGCGTTGGCCGCGGGCACGGTCAGGATGGCGATGCGCACGCCCTTGTCCCGGATCAGGAGTTCCAATTCGTCCATGTCCCTGACCGGCTGGCCGCGGATCTCCAGGCCGATGAGCTTCGGGTTCACGTCGAAGATGCCCACCACGGGGAATCCCTGCAGCTCCAGGTTCTGGTAGTTGGCCAGGGCCTGCCCCAGGTGGCCCGCCCCCAGGATCACCGTCGGCTGGGGCTGGGAGATGCCGATGATCTGCTCCAGGGCCGGCACCAGGATGTCCACCTGGTAGGGCCGACCGGGCCGGCTGAACCCGCCGAAGTAGTGGAAATCGTGGCGCAGCTGGCTGGCCTTGATGTCCAGGGACTCGGCCAGCTGGCGGCTGGACACGTCCTCCACGCCGATGGCCTGCAGCAACTTCAGCTTCTCCAGGTACAGGGGCAGCCGGTGGATGGTCGCGTCCGGCACGTTGCAGGCGCGTCTGGTCTTCCGCACGAGGGACCCTCGCAGATGTTGTCAAAGCATTAACTGCTTTTCCGGTAACCAGCAGGCCGCTGTTACGGGATTCACAACGAATCTACCCGATCTGTTAAAATCCGTCAACCCTTCAGGACCGATCCGCCCCCCTTGCCCGGCCTAACCGCGCAAAGAACTGGAGCTTTGCCCCGGCGCTCCGTATCTTTGCCCGATCCCCGGCCCGCGGGCCGGTGCGCCCCACCTCTGCCCGGAAGCGAACATGGACGATCGAAACGCCGCCCAGGACCCGTCCGTCAGCCAGGATCCTTTCATCATCAAGGATCCTTGGCTCCTGCGCCCCCTGCCCCTTTTCGGCCGCCTCGACGCCGCCGGCTACGCCGAGCTGGGGTTCCGCTGCGGCCTGGAGATCCACCAGCAGCTGCTGACCGAGCGCAAGCTCTTCTGCCGCTGCCCCGCCGGCCGCTACGACAGCGCCGTGCACCACGCCGAGGTCCTGCGCCACATGCGCCCGACCCTCTCGGAGATGGGCGAGTACGACGGCACCGCCCTGATGGAGTTCAAGACCCGCAAGCAGATCATCTACCTGCTGAACAACGAGACCGTCTGCACCTACGAGATGGACGACGCCCCGCCCTTCGAGATCGACGACCTGGCCCTGGACCGGGCCCTGGCCGTCGCCATGCTGCTGGGCTGCAACGTCGTCGGCGAGGTGCACATCACCCGCAAGCAGTACCTGGACGGCAGCATCCCCACCGGCTTCCAGCGCACGGCCATCGTCGGCACCGACGGCGACGTGCCCTTCGCCGGGCGCACGGTGCACATCCGCCAGCTGTCGATCGAGGAGGACAGCTGCCGCGAGGTCAGCGACCAGGGCCACGTGCGCACCTACCGCACCGACCGCCTGGGCATGCCCCTGATCGAGACCGTCACCGACCCGGACATGCGCACCCCCACCGAGGCCATGCAGGTGGGCCAGGTGCTGCGCTGGCTGTGCCGGGCCAGCGGCCTGGTGCGCACCGGCCCGGGCGCCGCGCGCCAGGACGTGAACGTCTCGGTCACCGGCGGCACCCGCGTCGAGATCAAGGGCGTGCCGAGCCTGCGGGCCATCCCCCGCCTGACCCACAACGAGGCCCTGAGGCAGCGCTCCCTGCTGGGGATCCGCGGCGAGCTGGCGCGCCGCGGCGTCACCGCCGAGGGCATCGCCGACCGCGGCTGCGACGTGACGGCGATCGTGCGCGCCACCGGCTGCCACTTCATCCGCCGGGCCGTGGAGAACGGCGCCACGGTCCTGGCCACCCCCCTGCCCGGCTTCCAGGGCCTGCTCGAGGCGCAGACCCAGCCGCGCACCAGCTTCCTGAAGGAGTTCAGCGACCGCATCCGGGTGATCGCCTGCATCGACGAGCTGCCCAACCTGGCGCTTTCCAGCCAGGACGTGCCCACCCTCTCGAGCGGCGAGTGGGACAAGGTGGCCAAGGCCTGCGGCGTGGGCCACGACGTGCCGGTCATCGTGGTCTGGGGCGCGCGCGCCGACACCGAGACCGCCGTGCGGGAGATCGCCATCCGCGCCCGCGAGGCCACCCTGGGCGTGCCCAACGAGACCCGCCAGGCCCTGGACGACGGCACCACCGGGTTCGAACGCATCCTGCCCGGGGCCGACCGCATGTACCCGGACACCGACCTGCCCCCCATCGCCCTGGACGACCCGCGCGTGGAAACGATCCGCGCGTCGCTGCCGCTGCGCCCCTGGGAACGGGAGGCCCGGGCCCGGGAGCTGGGCGTGGGCGCGGACCTGGCCGAGCGCCTGGGCCGCCACCGGGCCTGGGACCTGTTCGTCCACCTGACCGACCGGCTGGCCGGCGGCCCGGTGACGGCCCACCAGGCGGCCTCGCTGCTGCTGGATCGTTCCTGCCCCCGGCCGGCCAGCCTGGCCGCCGCCGGCCCCTGGTG